>NZ_JBHZOP010000217.1:0-3160 GCF_042787595.1 Stenotrophomonas sp. YIM B13575
GGCGCTACCGTATCTGGCGGGAGCTTATTTTCCCAGGACGCCGGCCGGCACCAGGTTGCCCAGGTTCTGGTTGAAGGTCACCACCAGCTTGCCGTTCTTTACCTGCGCCGACTGCACCTGCAGGGCACCGAGCAGGCCGGCCACGGCCGGGTCCAGCTTGTAGATCGGTTCGCGCTGGGCGTAGTCGCTCAGCCATGCGTTGAGCAGGCCGCGGGTACGGGAGTCGAGGCGGCCGCCCTGGCTGGCCGGGGTGAAATCATCTACGGTCGGCTGCTGCAGGTGGAAGCCCTGGGTCTGCGCGTCATAGCGCAGGCCGCTGCTGAGCTTCACCGAACCCAGCTTGGCCGGGTTGCCGCCCGCAGTGGCCAGCGCCACGTCCATGCCCAGGTTCAATCGTTCGCCTGCCGGCAGGCTCAGCTGCGGGTGGCTCATGGTCAGCGCGATCAGGCCGCCCAGTGCGTCCTGGGTGCGCGGGAAGCTGCCGTCCAGGTACTGCTGCACGTCGCTGGCGCCGACCGCCAGTTCACGACCGGAGATCGAAGGGGCGGCCTGCGCACCGATCGCGGCAGCAATCAGCACGGTCGAGGCGGCAAGGCGGGTCATCAGGGATCGCAGGCGCATGGTGGTGACCGGAAGAAGGATCGAAGAG
The DNA here is from genome assembly GCF_042787595.1 of Stenotrophomonas sp. YIM B13575. NCBI lineage: Bacteria > Pseudomonadati > Pseudomonadota > Gammaproteobacteria > Lysobacterales > Lysobacteraceae > Stenotrophomonas > Stenotrophomonas sp. YIM B13575. The sequence continues at coordinate 650 of NZ_JBHZOP010000217.1, forward strand.
GCCTACAGAGTAGCTTTGCCCGCTGCATCGCGGGTACACACCGCTGCAACGGTTCAGTCCAGCGTTGGCTGCAGGCTGGCCGACTGGATCTGCCAGGCGCGGCCGTCGGCACTGGGCTGTACGCGGTACCAGCCGTGGTAGCGGAAGGTGCCCTCGGCGGTCACCGCGCGGATCTTCACCGGCACCTGCAGCAGGCGCGGCGGCTGGCCATCGTCGCGCGGCACCGCCACATCACTGTCCAGGCGCAGGTTGCGTACGTCGGGCAGCAGGCGCAGCACGGCGTCGTCAGCGTGACGCGGGTCGGCCGGGGCATAGGTCCACGCCGCGTCGCTGCGTGCCTTGTTCTGGTTGAGCAGGTCGAGCATGTAGCGGTTGAGCATCGCTGCGGGCGATTCGCTGCCGATGGCAACGGCGCCATACAGCGGGTCGATGGTGATGGCGTCGACGGAAGCTGCCTCCGATGCCGCTTCCGTCATCGGTGCGGAAGCGGTGGTTGCGGCGGGGACTGAGTCTGGTGTCGTGGAATCCACCTGAGGCGGCGGGTTGGAACACCCCACCGCAAGCAACGGGATCAACAAGCAAAGAAAACCGCGCATGTCTGCCTCCTCCCCGAGGCGACCTGGAAGGCGGCAGTGTAGCGGCCGGGGCCGCTTCAGCGCGAAGAGGGAAGCTGCTCCAGCGCATCCAGCGCCGGCAGCACCTGGGCGGCGATAGCGGCCAGCGCATGGCCGTCGGTGTCCGCATGGCGCTGCACGATGTCACGCAGCAGCTGGGTCGCCACCACCAGGGTGGCACGTTCGTCGCCGCTCAGCCCGGCCGTGCGCGGGGCTGATTCCAGCAGGCGCATCAGGTCGCGGCTGGCGCGGTGTTCCAGTTCGATGGTGCAGCGCCCGGTGCACTGGTGCCCGTCCTTTTCGATCGGGGTCACCGAGATCCGGTAGCGGGTGGAGGGGCTGGCCATGAGGGGTGCTCGCGCTGGTGGGGAGGAATGGCTCCACCATAGGCAAGGCATCGGTCGGCGGCGATGGCCGGGGCTGCACGCAGTGTTCCACCCGGTTCGTTCCTGCACTGGAAAAACAGCGGCGCGGCCATGGGCGGCGGGCCTGTGCGGGTGATTGCGCGGGCGCGGGAAACGCTGTGTTGCGGGGTCGCAGGGGGCGGCATCCACGCGTGGCGTGGATCTACTGGAGAGCGGGTAAAAAAAAACGGGACGGCCAAGGCCGTCCCGTCAGGTATCCGCTGCAGGGCGCGCGCTTAGAGCGCAGCGTCCTTGAGCTTCTTCAGCGGGCGAACCTTGAGCTTGGTGGTGGCCGGCTTGGCGGCGAACCACTGCTCTTCCTTGGTGAACGGGTTGATGCCCTTGCGCTTCGGCTTGGCTGCCACATTGACGGTGCTGATCTTCAGCAGGCCCGGCAGGGTGAACGAGCCGGCGCCCTTCTTGTGCACCGAAGCGGCGACAGCGCCTTCCAGCGAGGCCAGCACAGCGCGGACGTCCTTGGCGACAACGCCGGAGACTTCAGCGATGTGTGCAACCAGGCCCGACTTGGTCAGCACTTCCTTGATCGGCTTCGGAGCGGCCGGCTTGGCGGCGGCAGCCTTCGTCGCGACTTTCTTCACTGCCTTCTTCGGGGCAGCCTTCTTAGCGGTCTTTGCCATGGTTTCCTGTTCCGTGAACGGTTGGTTGTTTGGTCGGCGCCGAACCCCGTCGGCAAGCGCAATGTAGGGCAACTCTTGGGCGCCGCCAATAGCCTGGAGCGCTGAAAGTGCATGTTTTTTCATATCCAGGCCGATTCAGTACCTGGCCGGCCGTGGGGGAAGCGGGGGCGGTGGTGCACTGCATTGCGCTGTTGTTGTTTTCGGTCGGGTTGGCGAAATGACTGAAAACAAGGGAAAAATCGCCGGAGTGATGGCGAAGAAGTGTCCACTCGCTGGCTCGGGACAGGCGCGGCGCATGCGGCGGAGCGACGCAGGGCTAACGCGGTGCGTGCCAGGGTATTGGTTCATCGCAGCCACAACGGAGCAGGACATGGGAATCTCGCGACACGCTACCGCGCATTGGGAAGGCGACCTGAAGTCAGGCAAGGGCCAGTTGAGCACGCCACAGAGCGGCCTTCTGGACAAAACCCGCTACGGCTTCAACAGCCGTTTCGGTGATGAAAAGGGCACCAATCCCGAAGAGCTGATCGCCGCCGCGCACGCCGGTTGTTTCACCATGGCGCTGTCGGCCAAGCTCGGCGAAGCCGGCTTCACCCCGACCTCGCTGGATACCGAAGCCAAGGTCGATCTGTCGATGGAAGGCGGCCCGCAGCTGTCGCAGATCCGGCTGAAAGTGAAGGCGGTGGTGCCCGGAATCGATGCGGCGCAGTTCCGCGCGATCGCCGATGACGCCAAGCAGAACTGCCCGGTTTCCAAGGCGCTGAGCGCAGTGCCGATCAGTCTGGAAGCCGAGCTGGGCTGAGAAGGTGGTAGCGCCGGGCCATGCCCGGCGAGCGCAGCGGAAAGACGCCGGGC
>NZ_JBHZOP010000218.1:0-1688 GCF_042787595.1 Stenotrophomonas sp. YIM B13575
GCGCCGGGCCATGCCCGGCGGATTCCACATCACCCGCGCTACGCGCTCGCCGGGCATGGCCCGGCGCTACCGATCAATCCTCGTCGGTGCTTTCGGCCATGCCTTCTTCGCCGTCGTCCTCGGCGTCGAAGCGCTGCTCATGCACCGGGCCCGATGCCGGACCTGCCGCCTTCAGCGGATGCACGGCGATACGCGCTTCGTAGTCCTGCACCAGCGCGGTACGCTGCGGTTCGCTCAGTTCCTGCCAGTGGCAATCCAGCAGCGCACCTTCCAGCGAATACAGCAGGTTGAGGCTGGGCTTGAAGCCGGCACGCTTGACCTTGACGAAGGCGCCGACGGCACCGATGGCGACCAGATCCTCGCGGCTGCGCAGACCCACCTGGCGCAGCCATGCCGCACTCTTCGGGCCGATGTTGCGCAGCTTGACCGCGCTCACGCCAACGCCCCGACGAACACCTGGGCGATGGCTTCCAGACCGGCCTGGTCCTCAGCATCGAAGCGGCCGACGACCGGGCTGTCGATATCGAACACGCCGATCAGCTCCTCACCCCGGAGCAGCGGCACCACCAGCTCCGAGCGCGATGCGGCATCGCAGGCGATGTGGCCGGGGAAGGCGTCCACGTCTTCGATGCGCTGGGTCACGCGCTGGCTGGCGGCCGCACCGCACACGCCCTTGTCCAGCGGAATGCGCACGCAGGCCGGCAGGCCTTGGAACGGACCGACCACCAGTTCCTTGCCGTCATACAGGTAGAAGCCGACCCAGTTCAGGTCGGGCAGGGCGTGGTAGACCAGTGCAGCGAGGTTGGCCGCATTGGCGATGCGGTCGGACTCGCCGTAGACCAGGCCACGGGCCTGTTCCAGCAGCTGGGCGTATTGTTCCGGCTTGCTGCCGGTGAGCGAGGCGTTGGCGAACATGGCCGCAGTCTAGCAAGCGTGCCGGGCCGGCGATAATGCACACACTGTTTCCCCGTTGGAGCCCATCGATGCCGTTGCCCGCCACGCTACCGCCTGCCCTGTTCGTCACCGGCACCGATACCGAGATCGGCAAGACCGCCGCCAGTACCGCGCTGCTGCACGCGCTGCGCCGGCGCGGCCTGCGCGCGGTGGGCATGAAGCCGGTGGCCAGCGGCAGCCACGATCCGGGGCAGGGGCTGCGCAACGACGACGCGCTGGCACTGCAGGCCGCCAGCCTGCCGGTGCCGGACTACGCCGATCTGAACCCCTACGCATTGCGCCAGCCGTTGGCGCCGGAGCTGGCGGCGGCAGAAGATGGCGTGCACATCGAACTGGCCCCGATCGTGGCGGCCTTCGAACGCCTGCGCGCACAGGCCGACGTGGTGGTGGTCGAAGGCGTGGGCGGCTGGCTGGCGCCGCTGTCGGCGCAGCTGGACCAGCGTGATCTGGTGCGAGCGCTGCGGCTGCCGGTGGTGCTGGTGGTCGGCATGCGCCTGGGCTGCGTCAACCACGCGCGGTTGACCGCGGAATCGCTGCAGGCCAGCGGCGTGGACTGCGTGGGCTGGATCGGCAACCACATCGATCCGTCGATGCAGCGCCAGGATGAGAATTTCGCGACCCTGCAGCAGCGCCTGCCGATGCCCTGCTGGGGACGGCTGCCGCATCTGCCGGAAGCCGGTGGCGAAGCATTGAGCACACACCTGCACGACGCGTGAGGGTAGCGGCGGGGCCGG
>NZ_JBHZOP010000219.1:0-1073 GCF_042787595.1 Stenotrophomonas sp. YIM B13575
GGGAGGCTGGGCAGGGGCGTGAGCCGCATGGATGCGGCGACCGAGCTTACATGGACGTACTTGCAGCGCCCCCTGCCCAGCCTCCCCGCCCGGCCAACCCCAGAATCCCGGCTGTACGCGACCAACCCACCCACCACGGAGGGGCTCCGCCGTTGGCCGACCCGGCCGAAGGCCCGCTCCACGCGCGATACAATAAGCACCATGAACACCCCACAGGATTCCAGCCTCGGTCGCGAGGTCAGTTACCCGTCGCAGTACGATCCCGGCCTGCTGTTTCCCATCCCCCGCGTCGGCGCCCGCGCCGAGATCGGCCTCGACGAGGCCGCGCTGCCGTTCGTCGGCCACGACCGCTGGCACGCCTTCGAGCTGAGCTGGCTCGACCCGCGTGGCAAACCGCAGGTCGCCGTCGCCACCGTGCAGGTGCCGTGCACCTCGCCGCGGCTGATCGAGTCGAAGTCGTTCAAGCTGTACCTGAACTCGCTCAACAGCACCCGCCTGGACAGTGCCGATGCCCTGCGCGAGCGCCTCGTCGCCGATCTGTCGGCCTGCGCCGGTGCCCCGGTCCAGGTCACGTTCGGGCTGCCGGCGCTGCGCGAGTCGCCGCTGGGCGAGTTGATTGATGGCCTTGATGTGGACATCGACTGCTATGGCCCGCCGCAGGCGGACTATCTGTCGGCCGACGCCGACGTGCTGGTGGAGGAGACCCTGCTCTCGGCCCTGCTGAAGTCCAACTGCCCGGTCACCGGCCAGCCGGACTGGGCCACCGTCAGCCTGCGCTATCGCGGCCCGCAGATCGATCGTGCCGGCCTGCTGCGCTACCTGGTCAGCTACCGCGAGCACGCCGAGTTCCATGAGCAGTGCGTCGAGCGCATCTTCAGCGAAGTGTCCGCGCGCTGCCGGCCGCAGTGGCTGGAAGTGGAAGCCCGCTATACCCGTCGCGGTGGCCTGGACATCAACCCGTGGCGCGCCAGCCCCGGCATCGCCGCCCCGGCCGCGACCTACCGCGAACTGCGGCAATAAGCGTCGCCGGGCATGGCCCGGCGCTACCGTGGGGCCGCACTGTGACGGGTAGC
>NZ_JBHZOP010000220.1:0-1534 GCF_042787595.1 Stenotrophomonas sp. YIM B13575
GTTGGGCTCGCGGGGGACGCCGTGAATCCGTCCCTGGAGGCTTGGCCGCCGCATCCATGCGGCGGACACCCCCGCGAACCCAACCCGCCCGCCCTCTGACAGTTTCCTGCGGCGGTCCGCCACGGAAGAAAGAAAAGAAGAGCAAAAGCGGGTCGCGCGCTACGCGTGCTCACAAACAAAAAGGACGCGGCGAAGGCCGCGTCCTTTTTGTTTTTTCAGGTCGTCAGTAACCAATGCTGTTGCACACCGTCACCGGGAAACTGTCGAAGGCGGGACGGGTGCAGATGGCGGGACCGTCCACGGCATGGATGCCGTGGCCGAGCCCCCAGGGATGGGTTTACGGCGTGTCCCGCCATCTGTACCCGTCCCGCCAAACCCACAGCAACCCAGAGCCGCTTTGGCTTTGGCTTTGGCCGTTGCTTTCAGCTTCTGCCCGCCGCAGGCGGACCACCGCGCGTCAGCGCGGCACCTCCACATCCAGCCCGATCGGGCAGCTCACGCCAGTACCGCCGATGCCGCAGTAACCGTTCGGGTTCTTCGCCAGGTACTGCTGGTGATAATCCTCGGCGTAGTAGTACTCCGGCGCCGGGTACACGATCTCGGTGGTGATCGGCCCGTATCCGGCCGCGGCCAGCTGCGCCTGGTAGGCCTCGCCGCTGGCCAAGGCCGCCGCGTACTGCGCCTCGTCGGTGGCGTGGATCGCCGAACGGTACTGGGTGCCGGTGTCGTTGCCCTGGCGCATGCCTTGGGTCGGGTCATGGCTCTCCCAGAACAGCTGCAGCAGCCGCTCCAGGCTCACCACCGCCGGGTCGAACACCACCTGCACCACCTCGGTGTGGCCGGTCAGGCCCGAACAGACCTCTTCATAGGTGGGGTTCGGGGTGATGCCGCCGGCATAGCCCACCGAGGTGCTGTACACGCCCGGCTCGGTCCAGAACTTGCGCTCGGCACCCCAGAAGCAGCCCAGCGCGAAGCGGATCTGCTGCAGGCCGGCGAACCGGTCCTTCAGCGGATGGCTGTTCACGAAGTGCTGGTTGCTGTGCAGTGGCAGCGGTTGCTCGCGGCCCGGCAGCGCTTCTTCCGGGCGCGGCAGGCGCTGCTTGAAGGCCCCGATGCCGAGGATGCCCTGGCCAATTCCCAACATGATGCGCTCCTACGCCGGAAGGCCGGCAATGTCGTCTACATCTGAAATGGGGTCGCCGGGGGCGTGGCCCAAGTCCAGCGCGGCGACGATGTCCTCGGCCTGCGGGCGCGCGGCGTCCGGGATCCCGACCCGCAGCACGCCGAACAGCGGCAGCTCGCCCATGCCACCCAACAGCGACTCGCCGAACACGAACGCCGGGATGCCGGCGTCTTCCAGCGCGTGCTTGACCAGGTGGGCGTCGAACAGATTGTCGGCCTTGTACACGATGTGCATGGGGCGGCTCCGTGGGACAGGATTCCAGCATACGCCCGGGGGCTGAATGGTGCCGCTGCGCTGGCCGGGCATGGCCCGGCGCTACCGGTGCGGGATGATAGCGCCGGGCCATGCCCG
>NZ_JBHZOP010000221.1:0-2373 GCF_042787595.1 Stenotrophomonas sp. YIM B13575
GGGAATAGCTCAGTTGGTAGAGCGCAACCTTGCCAAGGTTGAGGTCGCGAGTTCGAGTCTCGTTTCCCGCTCCAGATTCAAGAAGAACGCTCCCGCAAGGGGGCGTTTTTCGTTATGAGCTTTCGCGAGGTAGGGCGATCTCGACGGTGTGGTCTGGGAATGGCTCGATGTCGGCAGGCATCATGACTTGAGTGCCAACAGAACGGTGCGCAGAGTTGTGCTTTTAGATAGGCAACCCTCCGGAGACAATCGCCAGCTTTCCGCTCTTGTCGAATGTCACATGTATTCTGGAGCTGCCGGATATCCATCGCATGCGGTTGCTTTCTGGATTCTTCCATTCCGGTTCACCAAACATTGACACGACGTCGTTCCTGCCTTGGCCGAAAGTGAGTCCGTGGGGCAGGGCACCTCGGTAAACGGAGAAGTCGCCAATTTCCCGTCCGTAGTAGCGGAAATTGGATAGCACGAGCGCGCCAGCCGGATAGTCGCGGCTAGGAGAAGCCAAGGACTCAGAATCTGAAAAGGTCAGTTCGACGCCGAGTGATGCGTTGGACAAGTAAGCATCAGTCCAATGCCGCTCCAAGGCGGGAACGTCGACGATGCCAAGCTCTTTCAGCAACGACTCAATTTCTCGCTCGCCGTAGTGGTAGCCAAGGTGGGCGAAGTGATCCATATCGATTCTCGAATGTGGTGGTCTGGGAGCCTGGCCGTGTTGTGGTGTTCATTGAGAGCGACTGTTGCTCGGATTGATTAGTCCACTGCCAACGAATGCCGAGACTCGCGCTCTTGTACATGCTCAACTGCGGGGCGCCGTTCTCAACGTGATCCCGACGCAGGGTGTCGGAGCGGTTGGCGATTGTCGCTACTGCATTGGTGATGGCACTGGACCAAGAACTATTGATCGTCGTCCGGGGGCAGTCCATACAAGTATTCCGAAATGAAGCCGATCGGGTGAGCGAGCGCTTCATTTCCACTTCACCGCCACTCCATCGCCTCACCACGCGGAAGCTCGATGCTGCATCTCCCTTCTCAAGTGGTGATGCCGCGATGCCTCACACTCCCACCGCCAACGACTACGACGTGATCATCGTCGGCGCCAGTTTTGCAGGTGCTGCCTGTGCACTCGCCGCCGCCCAGTACGGCCTTCGCGTCTGCGTGCTCGAACGCAAGGCCGACCCCGGCGAGCGCCTGCATACCACCGGCATCGTGGTGAAGGAAGCGATGGAACAGACCTGGCTTGGTCGCATGCCCGAGCAGCTGGTGCAGCGCGTGGCGCGCGTGCGCCTGTACGCACCGAACCTGCGCAACGTGTTGTTGGCCGCACCGGGCTACTACTTCCTCACCACCGATACACCGAACCTGATGCGCTGGCTGGCCAGCGAGCTGCGTGCCAGTGGCGTGGACCTGCGGCTGCAGCAGTCGTTCACCGGGGCCTGCCGCGACGGCGACGCATGGCAGGTTGAAGGGGTGGGGCGCACCGGCTATCTGGTCGGCGCTGACGGCGCGCGTTCACGCGTCGCGCTGCGCACCGGCCTGGGCCAGGTGCGCGACAACCTGTACGGCGTCGAGCGCGAGTTTGCCGGCGTGCAGCTGCCGGAAGGCGACGCCTTGCACTGCTTTGTCAGCCGCCGCTTCGCACCCGGCTACATCGGCTGGGCCGCGCAGAATCCCACCGGTGTGCAGGTGGGGCTGGCCCTGCGCCACGATCCCGCCCATGCCCGCCCGCCGGATATCGAGGGTTTCCTTGAACATGTGCGCGACGTGGTGGGTCTTCCGCGCGCGGCCGAGGCTGCCGGCACCCGCGCGGGGCTGGTGCCGTGCGGGTTTCCGGATGGCCCGATCACCGCGCCCGGCGTGATCCTTACCGGTGATGCGGCGGGTGTCGTTTCGCCGCTGTCGGCCGGCGGCATCCACTCGTCATGGCGGCACGGCTGGGCGGTCGGCGATGCCATCGGCCTGCACCGGCGTGGGAAGGGACCCGCCGCCGAGCAGGTGGCACGGCAGGCGGCGCCCACTTTTCACCGCAAGCGCGTGCTGCGCTGGGCCATGGACCACCTGCAGCGGGACTGGCCGGTCGACGCCCTGCTGCGCACCGGCCCGGTGCGCCGGCTGGCCGAACAGATCTACTTCCACCGACGGGGCGTTCGGGCGTGATCCGGAAGCTGAACGCTGGCCGGTAAAAGGGCTGCAGAATCCTGTTGACGCCGTGCAGCAATATCGACACAATAGCGCTCCTTCGACGCAGGTCGAACGGAATCTGCGGGAATAGCTCAGTTGGTAGAGCGCAACCTTGCCAAGGTTGAGGTCGCGAGTTCGAGTCTCGTTTCCCGCTCCAGATTCAAGAAGAACGCTCCCGCAAGGGGGCGTTTTTCG
>NZ_JBHZOP010000222.1:0-1160 GCF_042787595.1 Stenotrophomonas sp. YIM B13575
GCCATAGAAGGTGATAGCCCTGTATCTGAAAGGGCCATTTCAGTGAAGACGAGTAGGGCGGGGCACGTGAAACCCTGTCTGAACATGGGGGGACCATCCTCCAAGGCTAAATACTACTGACCGACCGATAGTGAACCAGTACCGTGAGGGAAAGGCGAAAAGAACCCCGGAGAGGGGAGTGAAATAGATCCTGAAACCGTGTGCGTACAAGCAGTAGGAGCCTCGCAAGGGGTGACTGCGTACCTTTTGTATAATGGGTCAGCGACTTACTGTTCGTGGCAAGCTTAACCGTATAGGGGAGGCGAAGGGAAACCGAGTCTGATAAGGGCGCATAGTCGCGGGCAGTAGACCCGAAACCGGGTGATCTAGTCATGGCCAGGGTGAAGGTGCCGTAACAGGTACTGGAGGCCCGAACCCACGTCTGTTGCAAAAGACGGGGATGAGCTGTGATTAGGAGTGAAAAGCTAATCGAACCCGGAGATAGCTGGTTCTCCTCGAAAGCTATTTAGGTAGCGCCTCATATGTATCCTCTCGGGGGTAGAGCACTGTTATGGCTAGGGGGTCATCGCGACTTACCAAACCATTGCAAACTCCGAATACCGAGACGGACTGTATGGGAGACACACGGCGGGTGCTAACGTCCGTCGTGAAAAGGGAAACAACCCAGACCCACAGCTAAGGTCCCAAATTTTGTGCTAAGTGGAAAACCATGTGGAAAGGCACAGACAGCCAGGAGGTTGGCTTAGAAGCAGCCACCCTTTAAAGAAAGCGTAATAGCTCACTGGTCGAGTCGGTCTGCGGGGAAGATTTAACGGGGCTAAGCACAGAACCGAAGCTTGGGGTGTGCATATTTATATGTACGCGGTAGAGGAGCGTTCCGTAAGCCGTTGAAGGTGGATTGAGAAGTCTGCTGGAGGTATCGGAAGTGCGAATGCTGACATGAGTAACGATAATGCGGGTGAAAAACCCGCACGCCGAAAGCCCAAGGTTTCCTTGCGCAACGTTAATCGGCGCAGGGTGAGTCGGCCCCTAAGGCGAGGACGAAAGTCGTAGTCGATGGGAAGCAGGTTAATATTCCTGCACCTCGCGTAAGTGCGATGGAGGGACGGAGAAGGTTAGGCATACCGGGCGTTGGTTGTCCCGGGGAAAGGCGGTAGGTT
>NZ_JBHZOP010000024.1:0-10210 GCF_042787595.1 Stenotrophomonas sp. YIM B13575
AAGGCGGGGCACTGTGGGATTGCGGGGTGTGAGCCGCATGGATGCGGCGACCAAGCCTCCATGGACGGATTCACGGCGTCCCCGCAAACCCACAGTGCCCCGCCATCCCACGGAATGCGCGCCGTTGCTGTTGCTTCGGCTGTTGCTGTTGCTGTTGCTGTTGCTGCTGCAGGTGCAGGGCGCAGCCCTGCAGAAGAACCCCTACCTAGGAACTGCAGGACAGCATCGAGCAGCCGGCGCGGTTGTCGGCCCACGCCGGGCGCTTGCCGGCGTAGTGCTCCAGCCCCGGCCGTTCGGTGTATGGGTCACGCAACACGTCCTGCAGGGCATGCACACCGCCCAGGTCGCCCTGTTCGGCGCGATCGATCGCTTCCTGTGCCAGCCAGTTGCGCAGCACATACAGCGGATTGGCTGCGCCCATCTTCGCGACGCGCTCGACTGCCGACAGCGGATCGGCACGCAGCCGTGCCGCATAGTCCTGCAGCCACTGCTGCAGGGGTTCCTGCACCGCGTGCTGGCGCTCGGCGTCGTAGAAGACCTCGGCCAGTACGCCTGCATCGGGCGCGTTGGCATCGACGTCCATCAACGCACGCCATGCCAGGGTCATGTCCATGCCGCCGTCCTGCATCAGCTGCTGCCAGCGCTGGTAGAGCTGCAGATCGGCATCGTCGGCCGCCGCCAGACCCAGTTTGGCCGCCACATCGCGACGGGTGCAGGCGACAAAGGTCGCCTGGTAGGCGGCCAACCCTGCCTGCAGCGGCTGCACGTCGGCGAACAACGGCGACAGCGCCTGCGCGAGACGGCTGAGGTTCCAGTACGCCACCTGCGGCTGGGTGCCGAAACGATAGCGACGCCCCTGCGCATCGGTGGTGTTCGGGGTCCAGTCCGGATCGAAGTCCTCGACCCAGCCATAGGGGCCATAGTCGAGGGTCACGCCGAGCACGGAAAGATTGTCGGTGTTCATCACCCCATGCACGAAGCCGACGCGCATCCAGTGGGCGATCATTTCTGCGGTGCGCACGGCGATCTGTGCGAACCAGTCGCCATACAGCACCTCGCCCTGCCCCTTCAGTTCCGGGAAATCGCGGGCGATGCAGGCGTCGACCATCTGCTTCAACAATGCGGTCTCGCCACGTGAAGCAGGCAGTTCAAACGAACCAAAACGCAGGAACGAGGGCGATACCCGGCAGACGATCGCGCCGGGCTCCGCACGCGGATGACCGTCATAGAACATGTCGCGCACCACGTCTTCGCCGGTGCCGACCAGCGACAGGGCGCGGGTAGTCGGCACGCCGAGGTGATGCATCGCCTCGCTGCACAGGAATTCACGGATCGACGAGCGCAGCACTGCACGGCCGTCGGCGCCGCGCGAGTACGGCGTTGGACCGGCCCCCTTCAACTGCAGTTCCCAGTGCCTGCCATCGGCGCCGATCAATTCGCCCAGCGAGATGGCGCGACCATCACCCAGCTGCCCGGCCCAATGGCCGAACTGATGGCCGCCATAGTTGGCCGCCCACGGCTGCATGCCCGCATACAGCGCGTTGCCACCGAACACCTCGGCAAAGCCCTCATCCTCGACCTGCGCAGGACCGAATCCGAGCATCGCGGCAACCTCCGGCGACCACGCCAGCAGCACCGGCGCTGCAACAGGCGTCGGCATCACCGGCGACCAGGCCGCCCCCAGCACTTCGCGCCGGCGCGGGCCGGACTCGGGATCGCCCGGCAGCAGGTTCAGCAGGCGATTGTCGAACTGGGGAGCTGTGGTATCCATGAACACAGCATGGGGGCGGCGACGACCGTCCTCAATCGCCGCGCAGGGCCTGCAATGCGCCACCGTGCGCCTCGGCACGCTGGTAGGCCGGACGCTCGCCGATGCGCTTGAGGAAGCCACGCAGCGCCGGCTTGTCGTCCAGACCGCCGCCGCGTGCGGCTGCTGCCTGGATCGGGAAGCTCATCTGGATGTCCGCGGCGGTGAAGCGCTCGCCGGCAAACCACGGGCTTTCGGCCAGGCGCCGTTCCATCCAGTCCAGATGCAGGCGTCGCTGCGGGCCGACGAAACCGCGCTCGGCCTTGTCGGCGATGCTGCGGGCGATCGGCCGCGCGAAGAACGGCATCGGCGCGCTGCGGATGCGGCTGATCACCAGCGTCAGCAGCATCGGCGGCATCGCCGAGCCTTCGGCATAGTGCAGCCAGTAGCGGTAATCGATGCGCTCTTTGCCGTCGGCCGGCACCGGCGACGGCGACAGCTGCCGCTGCACGTCGTAGCGGTCAACCAGGTAGTCGAGGATGGCACCGGATTCGGCGAGGATCAGCTCACCATCCTGCAGCACCGGCGCCTTGCCTAGCGGATGCACCTGGCGCAGTTCCGGCGGCGCCAGCATCGTCTTCGGGTCGCGCGGGTAGCGGCGCAGCTCGTAGTCCAGCCCCAGCTCCTCCAGCATCCACAGCACGCGCAGCGAACGGGAGTTTTCCAGATGATGGACGATGCGCATGGGGACGATCCTTGGGGAGGCCTGCATCGTACCGTGCCGGGTGCATGCCCTTTGTAGAGCCGGGCTGGCTCGACGCTACAGGAAGCCCATAACGAAAAACGCCGGGAGCTTTCGCTCCCGGCGTTCTGGCTACCAAACGGTAGCAGACGGATTAGACCGCCTGCACCTGGTCAGCCTGCATACCCTTCTGGCCCTGGACGGCGACGAAGGTAACCTTCTGGCCTTCCTGCAGGGTCTTGAAGCCGGTGCCCTGGATCGCGCGGAAATGCACGAACAGGTCCGGGCCGCTTTCCGGGGTGATGAAGCCGAAGCCCTTGGCGTCGTTGAACCACTTGACAGTGCCGGTCTGACGATCAGACATATTTACTAACTCCTGAAACACATGTTGAAAAAAATCGCAGCCACCGGGTATCGGGGCCGAGACTGAGTTGCAGGCGTTGGTAAAGCGGATCGATGAGCGGATCGTGAGATCAACTGCACCAGGCCACGATTCACGGTGACCCTAGCAAACACAGTGGGCCAGACGATACGCGTGTTTTGAGTAAAAAGCGATAGCCTTGATATTCAGCGACAAATGGCCGGCCCCTAGGCAGGGCAAGGGGTTGCACCAGATCGAGGCTAAACCCGGGCCCCCATTCAGGTTTTTCCTACCCTACACTGGGTAAATGACTGAAGCTGAAACCCGAGCTGAACCCCTGCTCCCCCGCATCTGGGTGGACGCAGACGCCTGCCCTGTCGTCATTCGCGACATCCTGTTCCGCGCCGCTGAACGGGTGGGCGTCGAGCTGACCCTGGTCGCCAACCAGTGGATCCGCACCCCGCCGTCGCGCTGGCTGCGCTCGATCCAGGTGCCGCAGGGGCTGGACGTGGCTGACAGCGCCATTGTCGAGCGGGTGGCCGCCGGCGATCTGGTGGTCACCCAGGACATCCCCCTGGCCGCGCTGGTGCTGGAGAAGAAGGGCGTGGCGCTGAACCCGCGTGGCCAGCTGTACACCCCCAACAACATGGCCGAGCGGCTGTCGATGCGCAATTTCATGGAAGAACTGCGCGGCGCGGGCGTGCAGACCGGTGGACCGCCCCCACTGGGTGCGCGTGACCGCCAGCTGTTCGCTGCCGAGCTGGACCGCTGGCTGGCGGGCCGCCCGACCAAGTGAATCCGGCCGCGCGTCAGCCGCAAACGCTCAAGGTGCGCGCACTGCGGAAGCTGCGCCGCTGGCCGGTCAACGGATCGTCGAAGGCCAGTGCCTGCGCCAGCAGCTGCAACGGCGGCTCGCCCTCACCCTGCGACCGGTCCTGCAGCTGCGGGTAGAACCCGTCGCCCAGGATCGGCGCGCCCAGTGCGGCCATATGGACGCGCAGCTGATGCTTGCGTCCGGATTCCGGCACGAGCCGGTAGCGCCAGACCGGGCCGTGCGCTTCGATGAGCTCGATACGGGTCCGTGCATTCGGCTCGCCGGGAACTTCAGCCATCCGGAAGAACGGCTCCCCTGGCTGCAACCGGCTGTGCCGCTCCAGCGGGAACCGCAGATCGGGCAAGGCCGGTGCCAGCGCCTCGTAGGTCTTCTCGATGCGGCGCTCACGGAACAGGCGCTGGTAGGCGTCGCGCGTTTCCGGCCGGGTGGAAAACAGCACCAGGCCGGCCGTCAGCCGGTCCAGCCGATGCAACGGCACCAGATCGGCGTTGCCGGTGCGTTCGACCAGACGCGCCAACAGGGTTTCGCGCACGAAGGCACCGGCAGGCGCGGTCGGCAGGAAGTGTGGCTTGTCAGCCACCAGCAGGTGCGCATCGTGATGGAGGATGGTCTCCACGAAGGGAATCACCGGCTCGTCGGCCACTTCACGGAAGTAGCGGATCTCCAGCCCCACCTGCCACGGTAGGTCTGGCGCCAGCGCCCTGCCCTGCGCGTCCTGCACCCGCCCCCGCGCGAAGCGACTCTCCCATTGCAACCGATCAATGCGCGGGAAGCGCGCGCACAGCCCTTCCAGCAGGGAAACCCAGTTACCGGGCGGCAGCTGCAGCCGACTGGGCGTGCTCATGACGTGGTCGGGGCGCCGTCGATCTGCACGCGGCGCGGACGTGAACGGGACATACGACAGGGCAAGCCGGAAGCATCAGGGCGGCCAGCGTGCCACCGATCACGGCCTGCCGACACCCCCATACCGGACACCCCCGGGGCAAACCTCTATCATGGACGGTCTTTACCCCTCTGGATCTTCATGGCCCTCACCGCCACCATCCGCAAGGCCGAACTGCAGATCAGCGACATGGATCGCGGCTACTACGCGACCCACAACCTGACCCTGGCCCAGCATCCGTCTGAAACCGACGAACGCCTGATGGTGCGCCTGCTCGCCTTCGCGCTGAACGCTGGCGACCGCCTGGAGTTCGGCCGCGGACTGAGTACCGACGATGAGCCGGACCTGTGGGAACACGACTACACCGGCGACATCCTGCAGTGGATCGACCTCGGCCATCCGGACGAGTCGCGCATCCGCAAGGCCAGCAACCGCAGCCGCCAGGTGCAGGTGGTCAACTACGGTGGCAATGCGTCGGACATCTGGTGGCAGAAGCAGAGCAAGGGCCTGACCCGCTTCGACAATCTGTCGGTGGTAGACCTGGACGGCGGATTCGTCGATCTGTGGGGCCAGCAGATCCAGCGTGCGATGCGCTGGAGCGTGCTGATCCAGGACGCCGAAGTGCAGCTGCTCAACGATCAGATGCAGCTGGACGTGATCCCCAACTGGCGAAAGCGCGCCAAGGCATGAGCACGATCCGCTGCGACGTGCTGGTGATCGGTGCCGGCGCAGCCGGGCTGATGACCGCGATCACGGCGGGCCAGCGAGGCCGGCATGTGCACGTCATCGACCACGCCAACAAGATCGGCAAGAAGATCCTGATGTCCGGTGGTGGCCGCTGCAACTTCACCAACACCGGCACCACCCCGGCCAACTTCCTCTCGGCCAATCCGCATTTCTGCAAGTCGGCGCTGGCGCGCTACTCGCCCTACCACTTCATCGAGATGGTCGAGCGCCACGGTATCGCCTATCACGAAAAAGAGCTGGGCCAGCTGTTCTGCGATGTCTCGTCCAAGCAGATCGTGAAGATGCTGGTGGACGAATGCCAGCAGGCGGGCGTGCAGATCCGCACGCAGTGCAGCGTGGAACGCATCGAGCACGGCACCGACGGCTTCCGCGTGCAGACCACGCACGGCCTGTTCCATTGCGCCTCGCTGGTGGTCGCCACCGGCGGCCTGTCCATTCCAAGCCTCGGTGCAACCGGGTTCGGCTACGAGATCGCGCGCCAGTTCGGCCACCAGCTGCTGCCCACCCGCGCCGGCCTGGTGCCGTTGACGCTCAGCGGTACCCACCAGGAGCGCCTGGCCGAGCTCAGCGGCGTCGCCCTGCCGGTCGAGGCCAGCTGCAACGGCACCAGCTTCCGCAACTTCATGCTGCTGACCCATCGTGGCGTCAGTGGCCCGGCCATCCTGCAGATTTCCTCGTTCTGGCAACCCGGTGACGCGCTGTCGCTGGATCTTCTGCCCGGCCAGGATGCCGCCGAATGGCTGCGCCAGATGAAGCGCGAACGACCCGCCGCGGAACTGCGCACGGTGCTGGGCGATGTACTGCCCAAGCGACTGGCGCAGCGCCTGTGCGAGCACTGGCTGCCCGACCGACCGGTGCGCCAGCTGGACGAGCCGGACCTGCGCAAGGCAGCACAGGTGCTTTCAGCCTTCCCGCTGGTGGCCAGCGGCACCGAGGGCTACCGCACCGCCGAAGTCACCCTGGGCGGTGTCGACACCAACGAAGTCTCTTCGTCGACGCTGGAATCCAAGCGCGTGCCCGGCCTGCATTTCGTCGGCGAGGTGCTGGATGTGACCGGCTGGCTGGGCGGCTACAACTTCCAGTGGGCCTGGGCCAGCGGGCACGCGGCCGGCTGCGTGGTGTGAACCGCATCGCCGTTCCAGGCACGCAAGCGTTGCGCGCATGGACGCGCCGCCACGCATCGTGTATCTAGATTTGCAGATTGGGGAGCAGTGCATGCAGAACGCGAACGACATCACCATCCGCCTGCTGATCGTCGATGACAGCGGCGAGAACGCCGAAGCCATCGTCAGTACCCTGCGCAACAGCGGCATCGCCGTGCGCCCATGGCGCCCGCAGGACTCGGCCGAGCTGTCGCAGGTACTGGCCAGCCAGGCGATCGACCTGGTGCTGGCGGCGCCCTCGCAGAGCATCCCGCTGCCACTGGTGGCCCAGCACATCGCCGCCAGCGGCAAGGACATCCCGCTGGTGTTGCTGGCCGAGCACATCGACGAGGACGAACTGGTACAGGCCAGCAGCAACGGCGTTCGCGCCCTCGCCCTGCGCCAGCGCGCCGAACACCTGCTGGCAGTGGTCCGCGACCAGTGGGTCGACCTGCAGGCCCGCCGCGGCCTGCGCCGGATCGAAGCGCAGATGCGCGAGACCGAGCGTCGCTGCGACGCGCTGATCGCCTCGTCGCGTGAACCGATTGCCTATGTCCACGAAGGCATGCACATCCGCGCCAACGATGCCTACCTGGAGATGTTCGGTTACGAGGATTTCGAGGAGGTCGAAGGCATCTCGCTGCTGGACATGGTCGCCGCCCAGCACGTGGATGATTTCAAGCAGCTGCTGAAGTCACTCAGCCGCGGCGAAGCGCCACCACCGCAGTACCAGCTCGATGCCCGCCACCAGGACGGCAGCGCCTTCCCGGCGACGATGGAGTTCACCGCGGCCACCTACGAGGGCGAATCTTGCCTGCAGGTGGTGTTCCGCCGGCGCATGGAATTCGACCCGGAGCTGGCGCGCGAGGTCGAGGACCTGCGCCAGCGCGACCAGGTCACCGGCCTGCTCAACCGCCCGACCTTCATGCTGCAGGTCGAGGACGCGGTTGCCCAGGCCGGGCGCAGCGAGGGTCAGTTCGGCCTGCTGATGGTCGAACCGGACCATTACGCACGCCTGCTCCCGGACATTGGACTGGCCTCGGCCGACGCCCTGATCGGCGCCCTCGCCGCCCTGCTGGCCGAGGTGGTTGGCGAGGATGCGCAGCTGGCCCGCTTCGGCGAACACAGTTTCGCCGTGCTGCAGTCAGGCCCCTATGCGCAGACCGTGGCACTGGCCGAGCGCATCCGCGAAGCCTACGCCGCGCACGTCTTCAGCATCGGTGCGCGTTCGGCCACGGTGACCGTCAGCATTGGCGGGGTGCAGGTGGGCGAGAAGATCGCCAGCATCGGCCAGGTGCTGGCGCGCGCCAGTGAATGTACGCAGGCCGCTGCCGCGCTCGGTAATACCTGCCGCATCTTCGACCCGGCCGCCGTCGATCGCGTGGAGGAAGAGCGCGTGCAGCGCTGGGTCGCGCGTATCCGCGAAGCATTGGCAGGCGACGGCTTCCAGCTGCATTACCAGCCGGTGCTGAACCTGCAGGGCGAGTCGCTGGAGCTGTATGAAGCCTACCTGCGGCTGGAACACAACGGAGAGCTGCTGAGCCCGACGGCCTTCCTCGGCATTGCCGAAGAACACGGCCTGCTGGCGGACATCAACCGCTGGGTCGTCTCGCAGGCGATCACGGTACTGGGCGCGCGTGCGCGCGAGGGTCATCCCACGCAGATGCTGGTGAAGGTCACGCCGGAATCGTTCGATGATCCGAAGATGATCGCCACGCTGCGCCAGCAGTTGCAGGCACACGGCGTGCCGGGCGAACGCCTGTGGCTGCATGCGCCGGAGTCGAAGGTGTTCACCCACCTGCGCAGCGCCCAGCAGTTCCTGGCCGAAGTGGCGCCGCTTGGCTGCCGGATCGGTCTGGAGCAGTTCGGCTCGGGCCTGGATTCGTTCCAGCTGCTGGCCCACTTCCAGCCGCAGTTCCTCAAGCTCGATCGCGGCTTCACCAGCGACCTGGCCGCCACGCGCGAAAACATCGACCGGGTCAGCCAGATCACCGCACGTGCGCAGGAAGCCGGCATCCGCACCATCGCCGAGTTCGTCAGCGACGCCAACTCGATGACCCTGCTGTTCAGTGCCGGCGTGGACTACGTGCAGGGCGATTTCGTCGGCCCAGCAGCGCCGGCGATGAACTTCGAGTTCGGTTGATACCTCTCTGTAGAGCAGAGCCATGCTCGGCTGCAGGGTCCAAGCGAAGAGCAGCCGAGCATGGCTCGGCTCTACATAATCAAGAAGGCCGGCTTGCGCCGGCCTTTTCAATCAGGTCAGATCGACCAGGTTGTCGATCTTCACGTCCGGGTTGACGTCGGCTTCGTAGTCGACGCCGTCGACACCAAAACCGAACAGACGCAGGAAATCGGCCTTGTAGCCGGCCAGGTCGCTGATCTCGTACAGGTTCTCGTTGGTCACCTGCGGCCACAGCGCCAGCACCTTGCCCTGCACGTCGGCCGCCATTTCCTTGTAGTCGGCGCGCAGGCGACCTTCTTCATCGATCAGCGCGATGGTGTGGCCATCGCCGTCGACCAGATCATGGCGCAGACGATCGACCGCCACGCCATCGGCCTTGGCGCCGTACAGGATGTCGTACAGCACGTCGAGCTGCTCGATGCAGCCTTCGTGGGTGCCCTTCTCTTTCATCACCTTGAACAGCAGCGACAGGTACAGCGGCATGGTCGGAATGGCCGAGCTGGCCTGGGTCACCACCGCCTTCAGCACCGACACGCGCGCATCGCCGCCGATCCTGGCCAGCTTCTCGCGCAGGCCGAGCACCTTGTCGTCCAGATCCTTCTTGGCGGCACCGATGGAACCATTCCAGTAGATCGCCTGGGTGATCTCTTCGCCCACGTAGGTGAAGGCCGTGGTGGTGCAGCCGTTGGCCAGCACGCCGGCATCGGCCAGCGCGTCGATCCACATCTGCCAGTCCTCACCGCCCATCACCGCGACGGTACCGGCGATTTCTTCCGGAGTGGCCGGCTGCAGGTGGGTTTCGGTCAGCACTTCCTTGTCGGTATCCAGACCACGCAGGGTGATTGGCTCGCCGATCGGCTTCAACGTGGAGCTGATGATCTCGCCGGTCTTGGGGTGCTTGCGGCGCGGCGCAGCCAGGCTGTAGACCACCTGATCGACCTGGCCGAGGTCGGCCTTGATCATCTCGATGGTCTTCGCCTTCACCTCGTCGGAGAACGCATCGCCGTTGATGCTCTTGGCATACAGACCCGCTTCGTCGGCGTACTTGTGGAAGGCCGCCGAGTTGTACCAGCCCGCCGTGCCCGGCTTGGTTTCACTGCCCGGGCGCTCGAAGAAGATACCCAGGGTTGCCGCACCACTGCCGAAGGCGGCGGTGATGCGCGCGGCGAGGCCGTAACCGGTCGAGGCGCCGATCACCAGCACGCGCTTGGGACCGTTCTGGATCGGCGGGCGCGCACGGATGTAGTCGATCTGCTGCTTGACGGCGGCGTCGCAGCCGGTCGGGTGGGTGGTGACGCAGATGAAGCCGCGGACGCGCGGTTTGATGACCATGAAGACCTCGGGTTGGCAGATGCGGCGCACGGGGCGCTCAGCAGGAATACGGGCACGCGTGTGCGCGCGAACCGCAGGATCGTAGTGCGCAGGGGCCGATTGCACAACCGACGCTGGCGTAGGGTGGTGGTGTTTTGCAGGGTTGCACCCTGCACCTGCAGAGGCAACGGCAACGGCCGAAGCAACGTCAAAAGCTGGGCTACTGAGGGATGTCGGGGTGGGGGGGGGGGGGGGGGGGG
>NZ_JBHZOP010000223.1:0-1769 GCF_042787595.1 Stenotrophomonas sp. YIM B13575
GGCCGATTGCGGGGGGCGCTGCAAGTACGTCCATGTAAGCTCGGTCGCGCCATCCATGGCGCTCACGCCCCCGCAACCGGCCCCGCCCGGCCTTCGACAGTTGACCGCAAGCGTCTTGTCGAGCCGAGAGGCGCTTGGCTGGAGGGTGGGGCCATGTGGAAAACGGCAAGGAGGGTGCCGTGCGCACCGGTATAATCGAGCCCTCTTTCATCGCTGTGGCCGCCCCCTTGAACGACACGCCCGAACCCGTCGTCTCCGAGCTGATCGACCTGCTCACCCTGGAGCGGCTGGAGGACAACCTGTTCCGCGGCCAGAGCCGCGACATCGGCACCAAGTACGTGTTCGGCGGGCAGGTGCTGGGCCAGGCCCTGGCGGCCGCCCAGGCCACGGTCGACAACGGTCGCCATGTGCACTCGCTGCACGCCTATTTCCTGCGCGCCGGCAACATCGACCATCCGATCGTCTACGACGTCGACCGTACCCGCGACGGCGGCAGCTTCTCGGTACGCCGGGTGACCGCGATCCAGCACGGCAAGGTGATCTTCTTCTGCGCGGCCTCGTTCCAGCAGGCCGAATCCGGTGCCGAGCACCAGCACAAGATGCCTGAAGTGCCGCAGCCGGAAGACATCGAACCGAACCGCCCGCTGCCGGCGGAAGTGCTTGAACGCCTGCCGATCAAGGTGCAACGCTGGCTGTCGCGCGGTGGTCCCTTCGAATTCCGCCATGTCTATCCGCGCGATGAACTGAACCCGCCCAAGCGCCCGCCCTACCACCAGGTCTGGCTGCGCCTGAGCGAGCCAGTAGGCGATGCTCCCGAGCTGCACCAAGCGCTGCTGGCCTACGCGTCGGACTTCCACCTGCTGGGCACGGCGACCTTCCCGCACGGCATCAGCTACTACCATCCGCACGTGCAGATGGCCTCGCTGGACCACGCAATCTGGTTCCACCGCCCATTCCGCGCCGACGACTGGCTGCTGTACTCGCTGGACAGCCCCAGCGCGCAGGACTCGCGCGGCCTGGCCCGCGGCCAGTTCTTCACCCGTGATGGCGTGCTGGTTGCCAGCACCGCCCAGGAAGGCTTGATCCGCGTGGTTCCGGACCAGGCAGCAGCGGCCGCCGTGCCGGCCAAGGATTGATCCGATGCGTCAGATTTTCAGCAGCCAGCGCGTGGAAACCGTGGAAGGCGTGGCCGAGCTCCTGCGCAGCCACGACATCCAGGTGAAGGTCACCAACGGGCGCTCGTACAAGACCCGTCGCCGTGGCCAGTTCAGCTATACCGATCTCGGCAATGCCGGCGCATACCCGGCGGTCTGGGTCGTGCGTGCCGACGACCAGCCGCGCGCGCGCGAAATCCTGCGCGACGCCCGCCTGCTCGACACCACCCGCCGTGACCATCCGACCGCCGAGTTCGCCTTCCGCGATGATGTGCAGGAAAGTGCCGGTGGTCGTGGCTGGGCCTGGCGCATCCGCATCGCCCTGCTGGTGGTGATCGCCGGCGTGGCGCTGGTGATCGGCCTGCGCCATCGCGGCGCCCCTGCCCCCGCCGCCCCGGTGCCCGCCCCGCAGGCCCAGCCGCAACCGCAGCAGGCCCAACCGGCCGCGCCGGCACCGCCGGAAGAAGAGGAAGTGCGGGTTCGCATCCAGCCGGCGAAGTAGTGCCAGCCGCTGGCCGGCAACCGCAGGTAGCGCCGGGCCATGCCCGGCGAGCGCAGCGGCCTGCATCAGCGGCCACAATGCCTGACAGGACAGGCGCCGGGCACGGCCCGGCG
>NZ_JBHZOP010000224.1:0-1058 GCF_042787595.1 Stenotrophomonas sp. YIM B13575
GTGTGGGCAGGCGGGACACGCCGTAGACCCATCCTTGGGGGCTCGATGGCGCCATCCATGGCGCCAACGGTCCCGCCTGCCCACACCGCCCCGCCCCGGACGCGTTCCGGGTGCTGTCGGTAGATGTCGACCTTGGTCGACACTGTGGTAGATCCACGCCATGCGTGGATGAACGGTGGAGGCTGATACGTGGGCGGTCAGGCGGTAAAATGGCGGGATGATCGCCAATACCGCTGCCTATCATTTCGCCGTCATCGACGCTCCCCAGGCCCTGTGCGACCAGCTGCAGGCGCGTGCCGAGGCGGCTGGCCTGCAGGGCACGATCCTGGTGGCGGGCGAGGGGCTGAACCTGTTCCTGGCGGGGGCACCGTCTGCTGTCGATGGCTTCTACGCGGAACTGCGTGCGGATGCGCGCTTTGCCGACATGCGGGTCAAGACCAGCTTCAGCGAACACCAGCCGTTCGCGCGGCTGAAGGCCAAGGTCAAGGACGAGATCATCAGCTTCCGCCGTGACGATGGCCAGCCGCTGGACTACCCGCGCGCGCCGGCGATCGATCCCGCCACCGTGCAGCGCTGGCTGCGGCAGGGGCACGATGATGCTGGCAAGCCGGTAGTGATGCTCGATACGCGCAACCTGCAGGAGATCGATTACGGCACCTTCAAGGACGCGCTGGTACTGCCCATCCACAAGTTCACCGATCTGCCCGAAGCACTGGCACCCCATCGCGAGGCGCTGAAGGACAGCACCGTGGTCAGTTTCTGCACCGGCGGCATCCGCTGCGAGAAGGCGGCGCTGTGGATGCTCAACGACGGCATGGACAACGTGCTGCAGCTCGATGGCGGCATCCTCGGTTACTTCGAGGACGTGGGCGGCGAGGGCTATGAAGGCCGCTGCTTCGTATTCGACGAACGGGTGGCGCTGGACGCCGAACTGAAGCCGCTGGTGGACGAACCGTTGCCGGAACCCCGCCCCAGCGCGTTCTGACCCGCCTTGTGTAGAGCCGAGCCCACGCTCGGCTGCTGTGCACCGGGGAAGTGCAGCCGAGCGTGGGCTCGGC
>NZ_JBHZOP010000225.1:0-2160 GCF_042787595.1 Stenotrophomonas sp. YIM B13575
GAGCCCACGCTCGGCTGCTTCTGCGGCAAGGGCAGCCGAGCGTGGGCTCGGCTCTACAGGGGCCGCAGCGCACGGTTGGCGACGGGGTAGCGCCGGGCCATGCCCGGCGAGCGCGCAGCGCGGCAACGCGTTAGGGTCAGCCTTCCTCGCGCACGATTTCCACCAACCTCGGGCCATAGCGGCTCAGCTTGGTGCCGCCGATGCCGCCCACCCGGGCCAGTTCGTCCAGCGAGGTCGGGCGCTGTTCGGCGATGTTGCGCAGGGTGCTGTCGTGGAAGATCACGAAGGCCGGTACGTTCTGCTCGCGCGCCAGCTCGGCGCGCAGGCCGCGCAGCGCGTTGAACAGGGCCAGGTCCTGCGGCAGCACCGACAGGCCGGTGCGCTGCGCGCTGCGTTCACGACCGGTGCTGGCACTGACCGCATCACGGCGCATGCTGATCTGGCGGCGACCGGTCAGCACGTCGCGGCTGGCATCGGTCAGGCGCAGGCCGCCATGGCCCTCGCTGTCCACTTCCAGCAGGCTGGCCGCCACCAGCTGGCGGAACACGCTGCGCCAGGTGCGCGCATCCAGGTCGCGGCCGATGGCGTAGGTGCTCAGCTTGTCGTGGCCCTGCTGCTTGACCTTCTCGTTCTCGCTGCCACGCAGGACGTCGATCAGGTGGCCGACGCCGAAGCGCTGGCCACTGCGGTACACACAGCTCAAAGCCTTCTGCGCGGGGATGGTGGCATCCCAGGCCGCAGGCGGGGTCAGGCAGTTGTCGCAGTTGCCGCAGGGCTTGGGATAGGTTTCACCGAAACCGGCCAGCAGCACCTGGCGGCGGCACTGCATCGATTCGCAGTAGCCCAGCAGGTGGTCGAGCTTGGACCGCTCCAGCTGCTTGCGCTCCTCGCTGGCCTCGGACTGCTCGATCATCTGCTTGAGCAGCACTACATCGCCCAGCCCATAGCAGAGCCAGGCCTCGGCGGCTTCGCCATCACGGCCAGCGCGGCCGGTTTCCTGATAGTAGCCTTCCATCGACTTGGGCAGGTCGGTGTGGGCGACGAAGCGCACGTCGGGCTTGTCGATGCCCATGCCGAAGGCGATGGTCGCGCACATGACAATGCCGTCTTCGCGCAGGAACCGACGCTGGTTGTTGGCACGCACTTCCGAGGGCAGGCCGGCGTGGTAGGGCAGGGCGTTGAAACCCTGCGTGCACAGGAACTCGGCGGTTTCCTCCACCTTGCGCCGTGACATGCAGTAGACGATGCCGGCCTCGCTGCGATGGCTGCGCAGGAAATCGCTCAGCTGCTTGCGGGCGTTGTCCTTCTGCACCACGGTGTAGCGGATGTTGGGGCGGTCGAAGGAGCTGACGAAGTGACGTGCTTCGGCCAGGTCCAGGCGCTCGGCGATCTCGCGCTGGGTCGGCGGGTCGGCGGTAGCGGTCAGGGCGATCCGCGGAATCTCCGGCCAGCGCTCGTGCAGGACGGTCAGCTGCCGGTATTCGGGGCGGAAGTCGTGGCCCCATTGCGACACGCAATGGGCTTCGTCGATGGCGAACAGGGCGATCCGGCTGCGCGACAGCAGCGACAGGAAGCGGCCGGTCAGCAGGCGCTCGGGGGCGACATAGAGCATGTCAAGCTCACCGGCGAGCAGTTCGCGTTCGACCCGGCCGGCCGTTTCGGCGTCCAGGGTCGAGTTCAGGAATTCGGCGCGCACGCCGAGCTGGCGCAGGGCTTCGACCTGGTCCTGCATCAAGGCGATCAGCGGCGAGATGACGATGCCACAGCCGTCACGCAGCAGGGCGGGCACCTGGTAGCACAGCGACTTGCCGCCACCGGTAGGCATCAGCACCAGGGCATCGTGACCGGCAGCCACATGCTCCACGATGTCCTGCTGCGGACCACGGAAATCGTCGTAACCAAAGACGCGGCGGAGCAGGTCGTGCGCGGGACGGGAAGCCATCCGGCTAGTTTACCCCGGCGGGGGAGTCGGCAGGGCTGCGCCCTGCACCTGCCATGAGCCAGAGCAACGTCAACGTCAACGTCAACGTCAAAGGCAACAGCCGGCTCTGGGGTGATCCGTGGTTTGGCGGGGCGGTGTCGGATTGCGGGGACGCCGCAAGTACGTCCCTGTAGGCTTGGCCGCGGCATCCATGCCGCGGACACCCCGCAATCCGACAC
>NZ_JBHZOP010000226.1:0-1515 GCF_042787595.1 Stenotrophomonas sp. YIM B13575
GGCGGGGCCGGTTGCGGGGGCGTGAGCGCCATGGATGGCGCGACCGAGCTTACATGGACGTACTTGCAGCGCCCCCCGCAATCGGCCCCGCCCGGCCTCTCTACGGAAAGCGGCATTTGACGTGGACGTTGCCTCTGCGGGTGCCGGGCAGCAGCCCGGCAGCGTTATTTACCCAGCCGGGCGGCAAGCGCCTGCAGCGCGTTCTGCGCATCCGGGGCGAACCAGGCCTCGACGAAGCGGTCGAGCTGGATCAGGTCCGGGTGCAGGGCGTCGTGCAGTTCGGCGCGGGCGATGGCCCGGGTCAACAGCATCGGCTGCCGCGGCTGCTTCAGCAGGTCCTGCAGCCAGGCCACCGCACGGGCCACCACCAGCTCGCCATCAACCAGTTCATCGACCAGACCGATCTGCAAGGCTTGTTCGGCCGGTACCAGCGCGCCGGTGGCCAGCAGGACGCTGGAGCGATGCGCGCCCACGGCACGGCGCAGCAGGCGCTGGATGCCTTCCGGTGCGATCAGGCCGACCTGCACTTCGTTCAGGCCGATGGCGTACGGGCGCGCCGGATCGGCGCTGCGTGCCATCACCCGGTAGTCGCAGCACAGGGCCAGCACGCAGCCACCAGCCGGGGCGTGGCCGGTGATCGCCGCAACCACCGGGATGCGGCTCTCGGCAAGCGTGCGTACCGCGCCGAAGAACGCGTTCCAGGTGTCCAGCAGCTTGTGCTTGTCATCGCCATGCGAGAGCAGGTGCGGCACGTCCATGCCGCCGGTGAAGATACGCTCGCTGCCGGACAGCACGATACCGTGCGCGTCCTCGGCCATCGCCAGTTCGATGGCATGGATCAACTGCCGGCACAGCTCGGTGTCCAGGGCATTGACCGGCGGCCGCGCCAGCCGCAGTTCGCGGATGGGGCCATGGTTGATCACCTCGATGAGCGTCGTCATGCTGCGGGTCTCGTTGCGAAGAGGGAACTGAGACGATGATAACCAAACCATTCGTTGGCGTACTGTTGGTTCTGTGTGCGGCCGCAGCATCGGCCTCCGCCGCCGAGACGAAGTGCGTCACCGTCGAGCAGGGCTGGGTACGGTTGTTGCCCAACCCGAAGATGGCAATGACTGCCGGTTATGCGGTGATCCGCAACGGCTGCGCCAACGCGGTGGCGATCACCGGTGCACGCAGTGCGACCTTCGGCGATGTGTCGCTGCACGAGACCACGATCGTCGATGGGGTCAGCCGCATGCGTGAGGTCCGGCGCCTGCCATTGGCGCCCGGCGCGCGCGCCGTACTGAAGCCCGGTGGCCTGCACCTGATGCTGATGGACGGCAACCGCACCCTGGAGGAGGGGCAGCCTGTGTGGCTGCAGCTGCAGCTGGAAGATGGCACCGAAGTCAGCACGGCGTTGATAGCGCGCAAGGCCGCGCCGTAACGCGGCGCTCGTTCCGCCGGGCATGGCCCGGCGCTACCCAGGCATCACGGCCGAATCGACACTGGTAGCGCCGGGCCATGCCCGGCGAGCGC
>NZ_JBHZOP010000025.1:0-32137 GCF_042787595.1 Stenotrophomonas sp. YIM B13575
CGGGCCATGCCCGGCGGAATGTCGGTAATCCGCCGGGCATGGCCCGGCGCTACCGATTTGAACACCCGACGGAATTCCGTCGCGCCCCTCCCCGGCCACTCCGGCACACCCCTTGCATATCCCGGTGAAGCAACCCTCAGGAGCTTCACCCCGTGGCCGCAGCCGCTGACAAAACCAAGAAGACCGCCGACAAGGACAAGACCGCCAAGCCGCGTAGTCCGATCCTGATCACCGCCCTGGTCGCCGTACTGGCCGCCGGCGCCGCCGGTGGCGGGGTGTGGTTCTTCACCCAGTCCAAGCACGAAGACAAGACCGCGCAGGCGCCGAAGAAGACTGCCACCCCGGCCCCGGCGCAGTACTTCGCGCTGGAACCGGCGTTCGTGGTCAACCTCAACGGTTCGATTGACGGCCCGCGTTACCTGCAGGTGGAAGTGCAGCTGATGACCCGGGATCCGGCCGCGCTGGAAGCGATCAAGACCCATGCCCCGGCCCTCCGCGCACGCCTGCTGATGCTGTTCTCGCAGGTCAGCCCGCAGCAGATCGCCGACATCGCCGGCAAGCAGAAGCTGCAGGCCGATTCGCTGGCCGAAGTGCAGAAGGTGCTGAAGGCCGAGACCGGCAGCAACGGTGCCGACGACCTGTTGTTCACCAGCTTCGTGACCCAGTAAGGGCTCCCCGATGAATGACCTGCTGTCCCAGGATGAGATCGATGCCCTGTTGCATGGCGTGGACAGTGGCGCGGTCGAAACCGAGCCGGACGCCCCCAGTGGCGAAGCACGCTCCTACGATTTCGCCAGCCAGGACCGCATCATCCGCGGTCGCATGCCGACCCTGGAAATGGTCCACGAGCGTTTCGCGCGCCTGTGGCGGATCGGCCTGTTCAACCTGATCCGGCGTTCGGCCGAACTGTCCGTGCGCGGCATCGAGCTGATCAAGTTCAACGATTACATGCACTCGCTGTATGTGCCGACCAACCTGAACCTGATCCGCTTCAAGCCACTGCGCGGCACCGGCCTGATCGTGTTCGAACCGACCCTGGTGTTCGCCATCGTCGACAACTTCTTCGGTGGCGACGGGCGCTACCCCACGCGCATCGAAGGCCGCGAGTTCACCGCTACCGAGATGCGGGTGATCCACCTGCTGCTGAAGCAGACCTTCGCCGACCTGCGCGAAGCGTGGGCACCGGTGATGGACGTGGAATTCGAGTACATCAACTCGGAGATCAACCCGCACTTCGCCAACATCGTGACGCCGCGCGAGTACGTGGTGGTGTGCCGCCTGCATGTCGAGCTCGACGGCGGTGGCGGCGACATCCACGTGACGCTGCCGTACTCGATGCTGGAGCCGATCCGCGAACTGCTCGACGCCGGCATCCAGAGCGACCGCAACGACCGCGACGAGAGCTGGGGCCGCACCCTGCGCGAGCAGCTCAACGTGGCCGAAGTCACCCTCTCCAGCGTGCTGGCCAGCAAGCGCATGACCCTGCGCGACCTGACCCGGCTGAAGGTCGGCGACATCCTGCCGATCGACCTCAGCCCGCAGGTGCCGCTGTGCGTGGAGAACATCCCGGTGTTCACCGGTGAGTTCGGCGTCGCCAACGGCATGAACGCCGTAAAGATCACCGCTACCCATCCGCCGGGCACCCGTCCGCGCGTACCCGTCATCCAGGAAGACCCGCAATGAACGATATCGACGCCCTCGAACCGACTCCGGCACAGTTCACCAACCTGCAGGCCGATGAGGCGACCGGCCCGGATTTGAACCTGGACGTGATCCTCGACGTGCCGGTGACGTTGTCGCTGGAAGTCGGTCGCGCCCGCCTGCCGATCCGCAACCTGTTGCAGCTCAACCAGGGTTCGGTGGTGGAGCTGGAGCGTGGTGCAGGCGAATCGCTGGACGTGTTCGTCAACGGCACGCTGATCGCCCATGGCGAAGTGGTGGTGATCAACGACCGCTTCGGCGTGCGCCTGACCGATGTGGTCAGCCCCAGCGAGCGGATCCGGAGACTGCGTTGAGCCTGCTCGCCGCCACCACGCTGGCCGTCGCCAAGACGGCCCCGCAGATCGGCCAGCATGCGCCGGCCGCACCGAGCCTGTTCGGTGCGGTGCTGGCCCTGCTGGCGGTGCTGGCCCTGGTCATCGGCCTGGGCTGGCTGCTCAAGCGCCTGCCCGGCAGCGGCTTCCGCCCGGCCGAGGGCATGAAGCTGGTGGCGAGCCTGAATGTTGGCGCCAAGGAGCGGGTGGTGGTGGTCGAGGTCAATGGCCAGCAGCTGCTGCTGGGCGTGACTGCAGGCGGCATCAACGCCCTGCACACCCTGCCCGAACCGCTGCCGCCACCCGCGCCGGTACGCGTCCCCGACCTGAAGAACCTGCCGAATTTCGCCCAGCTGCTGCAACAGCGGCTGCGCAAGGACCCCTGACATGCGTGTGACCCGTTCCCGTCTTGCCACCCTGCTGCCGTGGCTGAGCCTGATCGCCCTGTGCCTGCTGCCTGCGTTGGCGTTCGCCGCCCCGGGTGCGCCGAGCACGCCGCTGCCGGATATCAACGTCGGCAAGATCGGCGGTGCGCCGGTCAGCCTGCCGCTGCAGACCCTGCTGCTGATGACGGCGATCACCCTGATCCCGTCGATGCTGCTGGTGCTGACCTCCTTCACCCGCATCATCATCGTGCTGGGCCTGCTGCGGCAGGCGCTGGGCACCGGCCAGACGCCGTCCAACCAGGTCCTGCTGGGCCTGGCGTTGTTCCTCACCGCGATGATCATGCTGCCGACCTGGGACAAGGCCTGGAGCACCGGCATGGCGCCGTATCTCAATGGCGAGATCGACTTCCAGACCGCCTGGACGCTGACCACCACGCCGCTGCGCGCCTTCATGCTGGCGCAGATCCGCGAGACCGACCTGATGACCTTCGCCGGGATCGCCGGGCACGGCACCTACGCCAGCCCCGATGCGATTCCGTTCCCGGTGCTGGTCGCGTCGTTCGTCACCAGTGAACTGAAGACCGCCTTCGAGATCGGCTTCCTGATCTTCATCCCGTTCGTGATCATCGACCTGGTGGTGGCCAGTGTGCTGATGTCGATGGGCATGATGATGCTGTCGCCGATGCTGGTCTCCGCACCGTTCAAGATCCTGCTGTTCGTGCTGGTCGATGGTTGGGTGCTGACCGTCGGCACGCTGGCGGCGAGCTTCAATCCGGCCTGATCCGAAGGTCAGCCGAGCATGGCTCGGCCCTACAGACGCGACGCCGGGCAGTGCCGGCCGCCGCATTGACCACCGCCGGGCATGGCCCGGCGCTACCGATGGAACCCTGATGTCTCCCGAACTTGCCTTGACCGAACTGCGTGGCGGCCTGATCACCGTGCTGTGGGTTGCCGGCCCGCTGCTGCTGACCGTCCTGGTGGTCGGCGTTGTGGTGGGCGTGGTGCAGGCCGCGACCCAGCTCAACGAACCCACCATCGCCTTCGTTGCCAAGGCCGCAGCGCTCACTGCGGTGTTGTTCGCACTGGGCAGCCTGCTGATCGGCCATCTGGTCGAATTCACCACGCTGCTGTTCCAGCGCATTCCGCACCTGATCGGCTAGACGGACGCGCACGCAGATGGACGCCGCCACCCAGATGGCTGCCGACGGCCTGAATGCCTTCGGCATGATCGGCACCGTGCTGTGGACCATGCTGCGCATCGGCGCGGTGGCCATGGCGATGCCGATGATCGGTACCCGCGCCGTGCCCGGCCGGGTGCGGGTGATGCTGGCCAGCACCCTGGCCATCGCATTGGCGCCCCTGCTGCCGCCGGTACCGGACTGGACCGGCTTCGACGCCGCCACCGTGCTGACCATCGCCCGCGAGCTGGCGATCGGCGTGGCCATCGGTTTCATGCTGCGTCTGGTATTCGAGGCGGGCGCGATGGCCGGCGAACTGGTCGCGCAGGGCACCGGCCTGGCATTTGCGCAGATGAGCGACCCGCTGCGCGGCGGCACCTCCGGTGTCATCGGCCAGTGGTTCTACCTGCTGTTCGGCCTGCTGTTCTTCACCGCCAACGGCCATCTGGCGCTGATCTCGCTGGTGGTGGACAGCTACCGCGCCCTGCCGATCGGCGCGCCCCTGCCCGACCCACATGCCTTCTTCAGCATCGCGCCGACCTTCCTGCTGACCGTGCTGCGCGGGGCGCTGACCCTGGCCATCCCGCTGACCGTGGCGATGCTGGCGGTGAACCTGGCCTTCGGTGTACTGGCCCGCGCCGCGCCGGCACTGAATCCGATCCAGCTCGGCCTGCCGGTCTCGCTGCTGCTGGGCCTGTTCCTGCTGACCCTGCTGGTCGGTGAAATGGGCCCGCCGGTGCAGCGCCTGTTCGATGCCGCCTTCGAGGCCGCTGGTGCCGTGACCCGCTGACGCGGTCATCACGTTTTGCTGCTTGCCGTCCCCCCCGGTGCCCGCGTTAAAGTGAATGCGCAGCGACCGGGGGGACGCTGCAACCGGCGGTCTCTGGTCGCCCGCCTTACGCATGCCCCACCGTAGTTTTTCCGTTGACAGGCAGGTCCGGGAGACTGACGAATGCTGGTAGGCACGTACAACCCGTGGCTGGTCGCGACTTCATTGCTGGTTGCAGTGATGGCGTCCTACACCGCACTGGCGATGGCCGGGCGCACCGTCACCGCGCCTGGCAAGGGCGCGACCTGGTGGTGGCGCCTCGGCGGCGGCTTTGCGATGGGGCTCGGCATCTGGTCGATGCACTTCATCGGCATGCTCGCCTTCGACCTGCCCATTCCGCTGGGCTACGACCTGCCCATCACCCTGCTGTCGCTCGCACTGGCGATCGGCTCGTCGGTGTTCGCGCTGTGGCTGGTATCGCTGCGCACCCTGCCCCATCCGCGCCTGGCCGGTGGTGCCCTGCTGATGGGCAGCGGCATCGCCAGCATGCACTACGTGGGCATGGCCGCGATGCGCATGCAGCCGGGCATCGACTACCAGCCGGTGTGGCTGCTGCTGTCGCTGCTGGTTGCGGTGGCCGCGTCATGGACCGCGCTGTACGTGGCCTTCCGCCTGCGCGCGCAGCACACCCGCATCGGCGACCGCCTGGCGGCCGCCGGACTGCTCGGCCTGGCCATCGTCGGCATGCACTACACCGGCATGGCCGCCGCCCGTTTCCCCGAAGGCAGCGTGTGCGGTGCCGCGGTAGGCGATGGCCTGCAGAACAACTGGCTGGCGATGCTGGTGGTGGTGCTGACCGTGGCGATCCTGGCAGTCGTGCTGGTGGTGTCCTGGCTGGACCAGCGGGTGGAGGCACAGCTGTTGCGCCTGCGCAATTCGCTGCTCAGCACTTCGTTGACCGACGCCCAGCAGGAACTGACCCAGGCCGCGCTGCACGACCCGCTCACCCGCCTGCCGAACCGGCTGCTGCTGCAGCGGCGCATCGTGCAGGCGCTGGCCGAAGCCGAACAGGGCGGCAGCCGCTTCGCGGTGATGTTCATGGACCTGGACGGCTTCAAGCAGGTCAATGATGCCTATGGCCACCAGGCCGGTGATGCGCTGCTGGTGGCGGTGGCCGAACGCACCCGCCAGCTGTTGCGGCCGCACGACATGCTGGCACGGCTGGGCGGCGACGAATTCGTGCTGGTGGTGCGCATCGAGAACGACGAGGACCTGCCGACCCTGGCCCGGCGCATCCTGCAGGCGGTGGGCAGCGGCCCGCTGTTGCCGGACCACGAACTGCTGGTGAGCGCCAGCATCGGCATCGCGATCTGCCCCGACCACGCCGCCAGCGAACGCCAGCTGATGGCCTTCGCCGATGCGGCGATGTACCAGGCCAAGGAGTCGGGCCGCAACGCGTTCGTGCTGTTTGCCGACTGGATGAACGACAGCGCCGAGCAGCAGTTCCGCCTGCTGGCCGACCTGCGCCGGGCGATCGGCAGCGAGCAGCTGTTCCTGCATTACCAGCCGAAGATCCGCGTGGCCAGCCAGAAGGTGGCCGGCGCCGAAGCGCTGATCCGCTGGCGCCACCCGGAACAGGGCCTGATTCCGCCGGACCGCTTCATCCGCCTGGCCGAGCGCAGCGGTGCGATCAACGAGATCGGCCGCTGGGCGCTGGACCAGGCCTGCCAGCAGCTGCGGCACTGGCACGATGCCGGCCACGACGGCTGGACGATGTCGGTGAACCTGTCGCCGGTGCAGTTCAGTTCCCCGCACCTGCTGCAGGACGTACGCGAGGTGATCGAGCGCTACGCGATCGCCCCGCGCAACCTGGTGCTGGAGATCACCGAGAGCACGGTGATGCGCGATACCGATACCAGCCTGCGCCTGCTGCAGAGCTTCTCCGCCCTGGGCGTGGGCATTTCCATCGATGATTTCGGCACGGGCTACTCCAGCCTGCTGTACCTGAAGCGCCTGCCGGCCACCGAGATCAAGATCGACCATGCGTTCGTGCGCGACCTGGAACACAGCGCCGAAGACGTGGTGATCGTGTCGGCCATCGTGGCGCTGGGCCATGCACTGGACATGGATATCGTGGCCGAGGGCGTGGAGACCGCCGCGCAGCGCGCCTACCTGGAGCGCCTGGGCTGCGATTACCTGCAGGGCTACCTGCTCGGCCGGCCGGTGGACGCCGCCCGCTTCATGCAGCTGCACGACCTGCCGCGGCCACGGGTGGAACTGGCCAGCGGACCACCCCGCAACCCCCAGTAGATCCACGCCATGCGTGGATGGCCCTTCCCGCGGACCCACACCCGGCAGCTCCACGCCATGCGTGGATGCCCCACGCCGCCGTCACGGAACGATTCTTGCACGCACCCCGGCATCCCCTGCTGCAGTGCCTGTGATGTCCGAGAACGAATCCGCCGGCGAAAAAACCGAACAACCGACAGAAAAGCGCCTGCGCGACGCCCGCGAACAGGGCAACCTGCCGCGCTCGCGTGAACTGGGCACGGCCGCCGTATTCGGCGCCGGGGTGATCGCGGTGATGGCCATGAGTGGCTCGATGGCCAGCGGCGCCAGCGCCTGGATGCGCCATGCGCTCAGCCCCGAACAGAGCCTGCGCCAGCACCCGAAGGCCCTGTTCGGCCACTTCGGCGACCTGCTGCTGCAGCTGATGTGGGTGATCGCGCCGCTGGTGCTGGTCTGCCTGCTGGCCAGTTTCCTGGCGCCGGTGGTGATGGGCGGCCTGCGCTGGTCGGCCAAGGCGATGATGCCCGACATCAACCGCATGAACCCGATGAGCGGGCTGAAGCGCCTGTACGGCCCCGAAGCGGTGGCCGAGTTCATCAAGTCGCTGCTGCGCGTGGCCTTCGTCGGCGTCGCCGCCGGCATGGTCGTGTGGACCAGCTTCAACACCCTGCGCGGACTGATCCACCAGCCGCTGGAAACCGCCATCGGCGACGGCCTGGGCTTTACCCTGCGGCTGCTGCTGGCCACCGCCGGGGCGATGCTGGTACTGGCCGCCATCGACGCGCCGTACCAGCGCTGGAACTGGATGCGCAAGCTGAAGATGACCCGCGAAGAGCTGCGCCGGGAAATGAAGGAAAGCGAAGGCAGCCCGGAAGTGAAGGGCCGCATCCGCCAGCTGCAGCAGCAGATGGCCAACCGCCGGATGATGGAGGCGGTACCCACCGCCGACGTGGTGGTGGTCAACCCGACCCACTATGCGGTGGCCCTGAAGTACGAAGGTGGGGCCATGAATGCGCCCACCGTGGTCGCTCTGGGCGTGGATGAAACCGCCCTGCGCATTCGTGAAGTGGCCGACGGCAACAAGGTCGCCATCGTCTCTGCCCCGCCTTTGGCACGCGCCTTGTATCGGGAAGGCCAACTCGGCAAGGAAATCCCCGTGAGACTGTATTCAGCCGTCGCCCAGGTCCTCTCTTACGTCTACCAGCTGCGCAGCTGGCGGACCGGCCCGATGCCGTCCACGCCGCACATCCAGGTTGATGAGTTCGGCAACGGGGGCCGCCCATGAGCGCCCAGGCATCCAGCTTCAATACCCGCCGCGCGCTTGAGATGATCCGCCAGGGCCTGGGCGCGCCGCTGATCGTGCTGGCGCTGCTGGCCATGGTCGTGGTGCCGCTGGCCGCACCGGTGCTCGATGCGCTGTTCACCTTCAACATCGCCATCTCGCTGATGGTGCTGCTGGCGGTGGTCTACGTGAAGCGCCCGCTGGACTTCACCATCTTCCCGATCGTGCTGCTGATCACCACCATGCTGCGGCTGGCGCTGAACGTGGCCTCCACCCGCGTGATTCTGCTCAATGGCCAGAACGGCCACGACGCGGCCGGCAAGGTGATTGCCGCCTTCGGTGAATTCGTGATCGGCGGCAACTACGCCGTCGGCATCGTGGTGTTCGCGATCCTGACCATCATCAATTTCGTGGTCATCACCAAGGGCGCCGGCCGCGTCTCGGAAGTGACCGCGCGCTTCATCCTCGACGCCATGCCCGGCAAGCAGATGGCGATCGACGCCGATCTCAACGCCGGTTTGCTGACGCGCGAGGAAGCCAAGCTGCGCCGCGAAGAGGTCCGCGAGGAAGCCGACTTCTACGGCGCGATGGATGGTGCCAGCAAGTTCATCCGCGGCGATGCGATTGCCGGCATCCTGATCCTGTTCATCAACATGCTCGGCGGCCTGGCCGTCGGCGTGCTGCAGCATGGCATGCCGTTCGGCGACGCCGCGGCCACCTACACCCTGCTGTCGATCGGTGACGGCCTGGTGGCACAGCTGCCGGCGCTGCTGGTGTCCAGCGCGGTGGCGATGCTGGTTACCCGCGCCTCGCGCTCGCAGGACATGGCGCAGGCGATGACGGGCCAGGTGTTCGGCCAGTACCGTGCGCTGGCCATCACCGCCGGCATCCTCGGCGTGGTCGGCCTGGTGCCGGGCATGCCCAACGTCGCTTTCCTGACGCTTGCCGCCATCCTCGGCTTCATCGCCTGGAAGGTGTACCGCAAGGGCCTGGTGCCGGCACAGGCCGACACCGCTGCAGGCGATAACAACGCACTGAACGCGCTGGGCCGCCCCGCTGCCCCCGCAACCACGGCGGAACTGAGCTGGGACGAACTGCGTCCGGTCGATCCGCTGGGCCTGGAAGTCGGCTATCGATTGATTTCGCTGGTGGACAGCAACCAGGGCGGCGAGCTGATGCCGCGCATCAAGGGCGTGCGCCGCAAGCTGACCCAGGACGTCGGCTTCCTGATTCCGTCGGTACACATCCGCGACAACCTGGAACTGCCGGCCAACGGCTACCGGGTACTGGTGCATGGCGTGCCGGTGGCTACCGCCGAGATCCATCCTGACCGCGAACTGGCGCTGGACCCCGGCAGTGCGCTTGGCCCGCTGGAAGGCATCGCCGGCAAGGACCCCGCCTTCGGCCTGGATGCGACCTGGATCCAGCCGCACCAGCGCGCCCAGGCCGAAACCCTGGGCTACACCGTGGTCGACCCGGCCACGGTGGTCGCCACCCACCTTTCGCACCTGATCCGCGAACACGCGCCGGAACTGCTCGGCCACGAGGAAGTGCAGCACCTGCTGGCCAACCTGGCCAAGAGCGCGCCGAAGCTCGTCGAAGATCTGACGCCGAAGGCGCTGCCGTTGTCGGCGGTGGTGCGCGTGCTGCAGAACCTGCTGGTCGAGCGCATTCCGATCCGCCAGCTGCGCAAGATCGCTGAAGCACTGGTCGAACATGCTCCGCACAGCCAGGACCCGGCCACGCTGACCGCCGCCGTGCGCACCGCGCTGGGCCGCTTCATCGTGCAGGAGATCGCCGGAATGTCGGCGGAGCTGCCGGTGTTCACCCTCAACCCGCAATTGGAACGTGTCTTGCAGGAGTCCACGCAGGGCAACGGCGCCGCGCTGGAACCCGGACTCGCTGAGCGACTGCACCAGAGCCTGGCCGAATGTGTCAGCAAGCAGGAAGCCCGCAACGAGCCCGCGGTCGTGCTGGTACCAGGCCCGGTGCGCGCCGCGCTGGCCCGCCTGGTCCGCCACAGCGTTCCGTCGCTGTCGGTCCTGGCCTACAGCGAGGTGCCGGAGGACAAGCGCCTGAAGCTGGTCGGAACGATCAGCTGACGCCGCCCCGCAACGCGCCAGAAAACAGACACCACTTTCAAACACCCGCAACAGACAGATTCCAAGGGGAACCCGAACCGTGCAGACCACCGACCACCCGCGTTCTCCGACCGCCACTCCGCCGACTTCGTCCCGTGACCACAGCATGAAAATCAAACGATTCGTCGCCGCCGACATGCGCTCGGCCATGAACCTGGTGCGCAAGGAACATGGTCCTGACGCCGTGATCCTGTCCAACCGCCGGATCGAAGAAGGCATCGAGATCGTGGCCGCCGCCAACTACGATGAGAGCGCCGTGCAGCGCGCCCTGGAAGCGTCGCGCCGCGACGTGGCGCCGCCGCCCGCACCGAAGCCGCGTACCGCCGCCGACGCGGTGATCGCCGCGGTCACCCGCCGTCGCAGCAGCACCCCGGCACCGGAGCCGGTGGCGGCCACCACCTCGGCCGTTGCCGCCCTCGCCCGCGCTGCCGTCGGCGCGACCGGCCGCACCCTGGACAGCGCCGACGAAATCGTGCCGACGCGCGGCAGCACCGGCTTCGCCGCTACGCTGGCGCGCGCCGCCGTCAATGAATCGACGCTGCCGGAACAGATCTTCGCCCCGTTCGCCGACGCCATCGTGGCGCCCTCGCCGGCCGCAGCCGCGCCGGTCAACCGCGCCCGCTTCCAGATCGATCCGCCGCTGGAAGAGAGCACGCAGATGCCGGCAGTGTCGCCGCCGCCGTTGCCGGTTGCCCGCCAGGCCACCGTCGCGCCTGAGGACGACGCAGCCCACGCGCCGGTTGCCATGCAGCCGACGGAAGCTGCACCGGCACCGCTGCCGGCGCTGGCACCGGCACCTGCCCTCACCCTGGTCGCCGACGACGCCGAGATCCGCCACCTGCGCCAGGAAGTGGCCGGCATGCGCCAGGTGATCGAGCGCGAAATGAACCGCTTCACCGATGAGCGCCTGCGCGGCTGCCCGGTACGCGCCACCGCGCTGGACCTGATGGACGAGTACGGCTTCGACGCTGGCATCGCCCGCGACGTGGCCATGCAGATTCCGCTGGAAACCGAAGCGCATCGTGGCCGCGGCCTGATGCTGGGGCTGATCTCGCGCAAGCTGCCGATCGCCCCGGTCGACCCGATGGAGGAAGGCGGCGTGATCGCTCTGGTCGGCCCGACCGGTGCCGGCAAGACCACCACCATTGCCAAGCTGGCCTCGCGCTTCGCCGAAGCCCATGCCGCCCGCGACGTCGCCCTGGTCACCACCGATACGATGCGCATCGGCGCCCGTGAACAGCTGTACGGCTATGGCCGCCAGCTCGGCATCGCGGTGCACGAGGCCAACAGCGGCACCGACCTGGACCAGCTGCTGGAGCGCCTGAAGGACTACAAGCTGGTGCTGATCGACACCGCCGGCCTGGGCCCGCGCGACCGCGCACTGGCCGCCCAGCTGCAGTGGCTGCGCGCTGCCCGCCAGGTCCGCACCCTGCTGGTGCTGCCGGCCAACACCAGCTTCGGCGACATGGACGAGGTGGTGCGCCGCTTCGGCGCGGCCAACCTGCAGGGCCTGGTGCTGAGCAAGCTGGACGAGACCGGCCGCTTCGGCAACGCCCTGTCGGTGGCGGTGGACCACAAGCTGCCGATCACCTGGGTGACCGATGGCCAGGACGTCCCGGACGACCTGCACCGGGCCAGTGCGGCCAATCTTGTACTTCGCCTTGAAGATTTGCGCCGCGCGGCCGATATGCCCTGCAACCCGGAGTTGAACCATGCCGTCGCGTGAGTACGCCAAGCTGACCACCACCTTCCCGCTGACGGCGACCCGCAGCGAGCCGCTCGGCCCTGTGCGCACGATTGCCGTGACCGGCGGCAAGGGCGGCGTCGGCAAGACCAACGTGTCGGCCAACCTGGCCGTGGCGCTTGCCGGCATGGGCAAACGCACCCTGTTGCTGGATGCCGACCTCGGCCTGGCCAACATCGACGTGATCCTCGGCCTGAGCCCCACCAATACCCTGGCCGACCTGGTCGCTGGGCGTTGCAGCCTGGATGACGTGATCATCGAAGGCCCGAACGGCGTGCTGGTGGTGCCGGCCGCGTCCGGCCGCCGGCACATGGCCGAGCTGGCCCCGGCCGAGCATGTGGGCCTGGTCAACGTGTTCTCCGAACTGGAGCGCGAGCTGGACATCATGGTGGTGGACACCGCCGCCGGCATCACCGATGGCGTGCTGACCTTCTGCCAGGCCGCGCAGGACACCGTGGTGGTGGTCTGCGACGAACCGGCCTCGATCACCGACGCCTATGCCCTGATCAAGGTGCTGTCGCGCGAGCGTGGCGTGGACCGCATCCAGGTGGTGGCCAACATGGTGCGCGACCCCAACGAAGGCCGCGTGCTGTACGAGAAGCTGACCCGCGTCTGCGAGAAATTCCTCGCCGATGTCTCGCTGAACTACCTCGGCTGCGTGCCGCAGGACGACTGGCTGCGCCTGTCGGTGCAGCGCCAGCAGCCGGTGGTGAAGGCCTATCCGTCCAGCCCGTCGGCACTGGCGATCACCGAGATCGCCCGCCGCACCGCCCGCTGGCAGGCCCCGACCGAGCCGCGCGGTGGCGTCGAATTCTTCCTCGAACGCATCATCAAGCAGCGCGGGGTGGCCGCATGAAAGGCGCCGCCCAGTACAGAGAGGTCCAGCGCACGGCGGCCAACGAGGTCATCGCCCAGCACTCGGACCTGGTGCGGCGCATCGCCCACCACCTGGCCGCACGCCTGCCGGCCAGCGTCGAAGTGGACGACCTGATCCAGGCCGGCATGATGGGCCTGATCGAAGCGTCGCGCAGCTACGACGCCGACCAGGGTGCCTCGTTCGAGACCTACGCCTCGATCCGCATCCGCGGTTCGATGATCGATGAGATCCGCCGTGGCGACTGGGTGCCGCGTTCGGTGCACCGCCGTGCCCGCGACGCCGCTGCCACCATCCGCCGCCTGGAGCAGAGCACCGGTCGCGCCGCCAGCGCCACCGAAGTCGCCGCCGCGATGGAGATGCCGTTGCCCGAGTACCTGCGCCTGATGGAAGACGCCTCGCGCGGGCAGGTGCTGAGCCTGGAATCACGCATTGAAGACCAGGGCGAGCTGGACACCGTCGCCCAGGGCGGCCCGACCCCGCAGCAGGTGCTGGAACGCGGCGAGTTCGGCCGCGAGCTGGGCAATGCCATCGGCCACCTGCCCGAGCGCGAACAGCTGGTGCTGTCGCTCTATTACGAGCAGGAACTGAACCTGAAAGAGATCGGCGCAGTGCTCGGCGTGAGCGAGTCGCGGGTCTGCCAGATCCACGGCCAGGCGGTTCTGCGCCTGCGTGGCCGACTGAAGATTTTCGAGGCGGCCGACGCCGGCCTCGAGAGCTGATCAACAAAGGAACTCTGCTTTGAACAAGAACATGCGCATCCTGATCGTCGACGATTTCTCGACCATGCGTCGTATCGTCAAGAACCTGCTGGGCGATCTGGGCTTCACCAATACCGCCGAAGCCGAGGACGGGCATGCCGCGCTGTCGTTGCTGCAGAGCCAGCCGTTCGACTTCGTGGTGACCGACTGGAACATGCCGGTGATGACCGGCATCGAACTGCTGAAGGCGATCCGTGCCGATGCCAAGCTGAAGACCCTGCCGGTGCTGATGGTGACCGCCGAAGCCAAGCGCGAGCAGATCATCGAAGCGGCGCAGAACGGCGTGAACGGATACATCATCAAGCCGTTCACCGCACAGACGCTGGAAGAGAAGCTCGGCAAGATCTTCGAACGCCTGGCGGCCAGCGCTTGATGGACACCACGGTCGACAAGAGCGCCCTCGCCCTGCGCCTGCAGGAAGCCCTGGATGCATTGGAATCCGGCGACGAGGCGGCCTGGCGCCAGCGCATCGACGGCCTGGTGGCGCTGCGCACCCAGCCGATGATGAGCGGCCTTTCGCGGCTGGCCCGCGAACTGGGCCAGGCGCTGGGCGAACTGCCGACCGTGCCCGATGAAGCCGGCGAGCTGGACGACGCCTGCGCGCGCCTGGACCACGTGGTGGCGATGACCGAACAGGCCACCCACCGCACCCTGGACCTGGCCGAAGAGTGCCGCAACCTGACCGAACAGCTGCGCGCCGATGGCCTGCAGCCGGGCCAGGACGTGCAGCTGGACCGCATCCGCCACAACCTCACCGAGATCGCCCTGACCCAGAGCTACCAGGACCTGACCGGGCAGATCATCCGCCGCGTGGTGGGCATCGTCCGCCGCGTGCATGAAGGCTTCGGCGCGCTCGGCCTGCCGCCGGAACAGCATCGCACCGACCCGGAACTGGCCGGGCCGGCACTGAAAGGGCTGGACCGCCATGCGGTCTCGCAGAACGACGCCGACGACCTGTTGTCGGATCTGGGGCTGTAACCATGGGCGCGGTAGCCGACGACATCACTGCCGATTTCATCATCGAGGCCCAGGAAATCCTGGATCGCCTGGGCGAACAGCTGGTGTCGCTGGAACAGGCACCGCAGGACAATGAACAGCTCAACGCGGTGTTCCGTGGCTACCACACGCTGAAAGGCGGCGCAGGTTTCCTCGGCATCACCGCGATGGTCGAACTGTGCCACGCCGCCGAAGAGGCGCTGGGCGCTGCGCGTGCCGGCCAGGCCGTACTGCAGGCACATCACTTCGATGCCGCCCAGCAATCACTGGACTACCTGCAGTCGATGCTTGACGCGGTGTCCTCGGGTACCGAGCCCGGCTTTGCCCCGCCCGAACTGGTCGCCCAGTTCGACGTGCATGGCGGTGGCGCGGTTGCGCCCTCGGCCGCCACGCCGGGTGCCGGCGGTGGCGACCTGATCACCGACGACGAGTTCGAAGCCCTGCTCGACCAGCTGCATGGCGGCAAGGCGCCGGCACCCGTGGCGGCGGCGAAGAAGGCCGACGACATGATCAGCGAAGACGAGTTCGAGGCGCTGCTCGACCAGCTGCATGGCGGTGCCGCCCCGGGCAGCAACGCCATCGCAGCGATTGCTGCCGCACCGGCACCGCGACCGGCGCCCGCGCCGGCCGCACCCGCGGCCAAGCCGGCGCCCAACAAGCCCGTCGCCGAAGCCGAACACACCGTGCGCGTGGATACCAAGCGCCTGGACGCCATCGTCAACCTGATCGGCGAACTGGTGCTGTCACGAAACCGGTTGAAGACGCTGCGCACACGCCTGCGCGATGAAGAGCTGGACCGTGCCGTGTCGACGCTGGATATCGCCACCGCGCGCCTGCAGTCGGCAGTGATGCGCACCCGCATGCAGCCGGTCGGCAAGGTGTTCTCGCGCTTCCCGAAGGTGGCGCGCGACGTTGCGCGTTCGCTGAAGAAGGAAGTGGACCTGGAACTGATCGGCGCCGAGACCGAGCTCGACCGCAACCTGGTCGAAGCGCTGGCCGACCCGCTGGTGCACCTGGTCCGCAACGCCATCGACCATGGCGTGGAAATGCCTGACCTGCGCGAAGCGCAGGGCAAGCCGCGGATGGGCCACGTGCGCCTGTCGGCGCAGCAGGAAGGCGACTACGTCAGCATCGAAGTGC
The DNA here is from genome assembly GCF_042787595.1 of Stenotrophomonas sp. YIM B13575. NCBI lineage: Bacteria > Pseudomonadati > Pseudomonadota > Gammaproteobacteria > Lysobacterales > Lysobacteraceae > Stenotrophomonas > Stenotrophomonas sp. YIM B13575. Next base: position 15,594 of record NZ_JBHZOP010000025.1, read on the forward strand.
AGGACGACGGTGCCGGCATCGATCCAGAAAAGCTGCGCGCCAAGGCACGCGAAAAGGGCCTGATCGATCCGGAAGCCGCCGCCCGCCTGAGCAGCGAGGAATGCCTGCACCTGGTGTTCCTGCCGGGCTTCTCGACCAAGCAGCAGGTCACCGACATTTCCGGCCGCGGCGTCGGCATGGACGTGGTGCAGTCGCGCATCCGCGAACTGAGCGGGCAGATCCAGATCCAGTCGGAACTGGGCCGCGGCAGCCGCTTTATGATCCGTGTGCCGTTGACCCTGGCGATCCTGCCGACCCTGCTGGTGCAGGCCGGCGAAGACGTCTACGCCCTGCCGTTGGCCCGCGTGATGGAAGTGCTGCATGCACCGCGCACCTCGCTGGGCTGGTTCGATGGCCGCGCCGTGCTGGACCGTCGCTCGCACACGCTCGCGCTGGTCGACCTGCGGCAATGGCTGGATGTGACGCCGGCCGCCTCGCCCCTGCTGACCATCGTCGTGCTGCAGGCCGGTGAAGCGCGCTTCGGGCTGGTGGTGGACCAGGTGCGCGGGCGCGAGGAAGTGGTCATCAAGCCGCTGCCGAAAGCCCTGCGCGGCCTGCGCGGTTATGCCGGTGCAACCTTGATCGGCGATGGTCGCATGGCGCTGATCCTGGACGTGGACGGACTGCGCAGCCCACACGACTGACCCGATCCCTGAACGCGACGCGCAAGAGCGCCGGGCCAGCCCGGCGACACAGAAAACTGTGAACTCCGTTACACCAGATTCTCCCGGTGTCTCAAGTCCCATTCATACAAGCCGATACCGGACCCATGGATAGACTCAGCCTCATTGGACTTTTCCTCGCCCTGGCCTCGCTGGTCGGTGGCAGCATCCTCAAGGGCGCCGGGCTGGCGTCGTTGTGGTCGCCTGCCGCCTTTGTGATCGTGATCGTGGGTACCGTGGCGGCCATCCTGCTGCATACCGCGCCGGCGGTGTTCAAGCATGCGTTCAAGATCGTGCGCTGGGTCGTGCGCCCGCCGCACAGCGACCGTCGCGAACTGATCCAGCAGATCGTGGAATGGAGCAACATCGCCCGCCGCCAGGGCCTGCTCGGCCTGGAATCGCAGGTGGAAGCGCAGCGTGATCCGTTCCTGCGCAAGGGCCTGCAACTGCTGGTGGACGGCGTGGAACCCGAATCGATCCGGCACATGCTGGAAATCGAACTCGGCAGCCAGGAACACCAGGACCAGGCCGGCGCCAAGGTATTTGAGGCCATGGGCATCTATGCGCCTACGCTGGGCATCATCGGCGCCGTGCTCGGCCTGATCGCGGTGATGAAGAACCTGGCCGATCCGAGCAAGCTCGGCCACGGCATCGCAGCGGCGTTCACCGCCACCATCTACGGCATCGCCTCGGCCAACCTGCTGTTCCTGCCCATCGCCGCCAAGCTGAAGGGCGTGATCGCCCATTCCAGCCGCGACCGTGAAATGGTCATCGAAGGCCTGATCTCGATCGCCCAGGGCGAGAACCCGCGCAACATCGAAACCAACCTCTCCGGCTTCCTGCACTGACATGGCCCGCCGCAAGCACCACGAAGAGCACGCCAACCACGAAGCATGGGCCATCCCCTATGCCGACCTGATGACGCTGCTGCTCGCCTTCTTCGTGGTCATGTACGCGATCTCCTCGGTCAACGAGGGCAAGTACCGGATCATGGCCGACGCCCTCACCGATGCCTTCGGTGGTGCGCCGCGCACCATCAATCCGGTGCAGGTCGGCAACAAGCAGGTGCAGGGCGGCGGCTGGGACAGCCCGTCGGTGATCAAGTCCGGCACCAAGATCGGGCCGTCCGCACCCGCACCATCGCACGATCCCACCCTGCTGCCGGCGATGGCCTCGCAGATGCGCATGCCGGTGTCGGTGCACAACCAGGAGCAGATCGCTCGTGCCGAGCGCCAGCTCAACAGCATCGCCGACCGCCTTACCGCTGCGCTGGCGCCGCTGATCGACCGCGGCATGATCAGCGTGCGCCGCACCGAACTGTGGATCGAAGTCGAGATCAACAGCGACATCCTGTTCCCGACCGGCTCGGCAGCGCTGGACGTGCACGCGCGCGACACCCTGGCCAGCCTGGCCGGTGTGCTGCGCGACGTGCCCAACAGCGTGCGCGTGGAAGGCCACACCGACAACGTGCCGATTGCCACCGCCACCTTCCCGTCCAACTGGGAACTGTCGGCCGGGCGCGCGGCCAGCGTCGTACATCTGTTTGCCGACCAGGGCCTGCAGCCGTCGCGGCTGGCGATGGTCGGCTACGGTCAGTTCCGCCCGCGCGAAGCGAATGACAGTGCGCAGGGCCGCAACCGCAACCGGCGGGTGATGGTCATCATCCTGGCCGACACCAGTCATTCGGTGGACCCGCTGGGCGAACGCCTGAATGCCGCGACCGGGGCCACCCGCAACGCGAGCGAACAGGCCGCCGCAGCACCGGCCACCACCTCCAGTTCCCCCATCGCACCGGTGCAGTTGCCACCGGTGCCGGCTGGCAGCCGTGTCGGCGCCGCCGTTCCCCCGGCAATGAAGGAGTAATCCGATGCGCATCTGGGCAGTCGCCAACCAGAAGGGCGGAGTCGGCAAGACCACCACCACCCTCGCCCTCGGTCGCGGCCTGGCCGCGCTCGGCCACCGCGTGCTGCTGATCGATCTCGATCCGCATGCCTCGCTGACCCGCGCCTTCGGTGTGCCGATCGAACCGGCACCCAGCGGCGTGCTGGAACTGTTCGGCGCACCACCGGCCGACCTGTCCACGCTCAACCACGCCAGCAACATCGGCGGGCTCGATTACGTGTGCGCGCAGGCCTCGCTGGCCACGCTGGAACGACGCAGCGCCAACCAGCCGGGCCTGGGCCTGGCACTGCAGAACGCCCTCGCCCGCCACCAGGGCCAGCACGACTACATCCTGCTGGACTGCGCACCGACCCTGGGCCTGCTGATGATCAACGCGCTGGCCGCGGCCGATCGCCTGATCATCCCCACCCAGGCTGAGCCGCTGGCCCTGCACGGCCTGGATGGCATGGTCCGCACCGGCGAGATGGTCGAGCGTTCGCGCCGCCGCCCGCTGCCGATCTCGATCCTGCCGACGCTGTTCGACCGCCGCACCCGCACCGGCAATGAATCGCTGCGCGCCATGCAGGACCGCCACGCAAGCCGCGTCTGGGAAGATGCGATCCCGATCGACACCCGCATCAGCAACGCGGCCGGGCTGACCCTGCCGAGCATCGGCGAGGACTACCCGGGCCGTGGCCTGGCGGCCTATCGCCGCGCGCTGAACTGGATCCTCGGTGAGGACGCACGCGCCCTGGAGCAGGCGGCATGAACACCACCGGCATGCTGGATGACTATCTGGACGAGCTGCTCGGCGACATTGCCGTGGCACCGGTCGCACCGGTCGCCACAGATGCCACGCCACGCCCGACGAGTGCAGCAGTCGACGGCCAGCGCGAGCCCGCCTGGGACGACCTTCCGGCCGAAGTGATCCATGAAACCGACACCGTCGCAGCGGCCCCGGCCAACGACGATGCGGCGCTCGAAGCCGCCTTCGACGCCGCTGCCACGCCTGCGGCCGACGCCGAGCGCGAGCCGACCTGGGACGATCTGCCGGCCGAAGTGATCTACGAAACCGACTGCGTCGCGGCCGCCCCGGCCAGCGGCGATGCGTCCCTCGAAGCCGCCTTCGACGCCGTCGCCGCGCCTGCAGCCGATGCCGAGCGCGAACCGACCTGGGACGATCTTCCGGCCGAAGTGATCTACGAAACCGACACCGTCGCGGCCGCCCCGGCCAACGACGATGCGGCGCTCGAAGCCGCCTTCGACGCCGCTGCCGCACCTGCAGCCGACGCCGAGCGCGAGCCGACCTGGGACAATCTGCCGGCTGAAGTGATCCATGAAACCGCGCCCGTGGCTGCTGCCCCTGTCGCACCTCCTGCGCCGGAACCCACCTGGGATGACCTGCCGGACGAAGTGATCTACGAAACCGACGCCGCCGACAGCCTCGCGCACACCGATAGTCCCGGGCTGCAGGCCGCGTTCGAAGCTGCCGCCGATGGCGACGTGGTTCCCGCCATCACCGCGCCGGCCGTTGCCACGCCTGCAGTGCGCCCGGCACCGTCAGCGATGCCGTCGATGACCCGCGCCGCCGTAATGCCGCCGCCACGGATCGCGGTCGACACCCCGTCCAGCAACCGCCCCGGCACCTGGCAGGAGCTGCAGGCGCAGGCACATCAGCCCGCCAGCAGCCCGCACCCGCAGAACCGCCGTGCCGGCGAGCGCACCTCGCGCTGGCTGCGCCTGCGCTGCGGCACCCAGGCCTACGCGCTGGAGCTGCTGAAGGTGCAGGAAGTGGTGCTGCCGGTGCCCCTGCTGCCATTGCGCGGTACCGCCCCGGAAATGCTCGGCATCATGAATCTGCGCGGCCAGGTGGTGCCGGTGATGGATCTTGGCCTGCACCTGGGCGCGGCGTCCGCCGAGGATGACGCGCAGACCCGCATCGTCGTGCTCGAAGAGAACGGCGAGACCCTGGGCCTGCGCGTGTCGGCCGTGGAGGACGTCGCCAACCTGACCGACTCGCAGATCGAACCGCCCGATACCGCCCGCATCTGCCAGATCTCCAATGACCTGTTCCGCGGCGTGGCCCGTATCAGCCAGCGGCCGATGATCCTGCTCGACGCCACGCAGCTGCTGGGGTGAATCGGCACTTCGCGCCGATCACGCCCCTAAAGAACTACCGCGCGGTGCCGTTATGAATGCTGGAACCGTTTGTCCGGAGCAACGATGAGCACTGTCGAACTGGGTGAGGATCTCGGCATCGAGAGCAGCACCGAGCTCAAGAACCGCCTTTCGCCCTTGGTGGCGGAAGCAGGCGAGCTGACCCTGGATGCAAGCCAGGTCGGTCGCATCCATACCGCCAGCGTGCAGGTGCTGTGTGCCTTCGTACAGGCCCGCCGCGAGGCAGGCCTGGGCACCGGCTTCCACGGTTGCACTGCAACCTTCCGTGACGCTGCACGCCTGTTGGGCGTCACCCAGGCCCTGGGCCTGGACGTACCCCATGACAACCTGAAATCTGTGGAGAACGCTGCATGAGCGCACGTATCTTGGTGGTGGACGATTCGGCGTCGATGCGCCAGATGGTTTCCTTCGCCCTCACCTCGGCCGGTTTTGCCGTCGAAGAAGCTGAAGACGGCGCGGTCGCGCTCGGACGTGCCAAGGGCCAGCGCTTCAATGCGGTGGTCACCGACGTCAACATGCCGAACATGGACGGCATCGCGCTGATCCGCGAACTGCGCCAGCTGCCGGACTACAAGTTCACGCCGATGCTGATGCTGACCACCGAATCGGCCGCGGACAAGAAGTCCGAAGGCAAGGCCGCCGGTGCCACCGGCTGGCTGGTCAAGCCGTTCAATCCCGAACAGCTGGTCGCCACCGTGCAGAAAGTGCTGGGCTGATCGCCCCGCACTGCTCCCCCTCTTCGCTTCCGGATCGCCACTGCCATGAGCATGGACCTGCAACGCTTCCACGCCACTTTCTTCGAGGAGAGCCGCGAAGGCCTCGACGCCATGGAGGCTGGCCTGCTGGCCCTGGAATCGGGACAACAGGACCCGGAGATCATCAACTCGGTGTTCCGTGCCGCCCACTCCATCAAGGGTGGCGCCGGCACGTTCGGCTTCGATGCCATCGCCGGGTTGACCCACGTGCTGGAGACGCTGCTGGATGAGCTGCGTGCCGGCAAGCGCGCTCTCGAAGGCAACGCCGTCGATGCGATGCTGTCGTCGGTGGACGTGCTGCGTGCCCTGTTGCGCGAGGCCGAGCACGGCCAGCCCGCCGACCCCGCAGCGGTTGCTGCGGTGAAGGCGCGCCTGGAATCAGTGCTGTCCGGCCAGGCGCCGGCCGCCGCTGCGCCGGCCGCCGCCAGCAAGGTCGACGACACACCGGAAGCCTGGCAGATCGGCTTCACTCCGGCGCCGTCGCTGTTCATGAGCGGCAACGACCCGCTGCGCATCATCCGCGAACTGGAACACCTGGGTTCGCTGCAGGTCGCCGCACGCATGGATCGCCTGCCCGGCTTTGCCCAGCTCGATCCGCTCGAAGCCCACCTTGCGTGGGACCTGGGCCTGGTCGGCAAGGTGCCGCGCAGCAAGATCGAAGACACCTTCGCCTGGGTGCTGGACGACTGCGAACTGGACATCCGTCCGGCCGCACCGCCAAGCCTCGCCACCCAGGCGCCGGCTGCCGTGCCAGTGGCTGCCCCCGCGCCCGCCGCTGCCGCACCGACGGCGAGCGCCGGCGCCAGCCAGGAAGCGGAAACCTCCATCCGCGTCAGCGTCGACAAGGTCGATGCGCTGATCAACCTGGTCGGCGAACTGGTCATCACCCAGGCCATGCTCAAGCAGGTCTCGCACGCGCTGGACCCGGTGCATGCCGAGAGCCTGTTCGCTGGCCTGGACCTGCTTGAACGCAATACCCGCGACCTGCAGGAAGCGGTGATCGGCGTGCGCATGCTGCCGGTCGACGCAGTCTTCCGCCGCTTCCCGCGTCTGGTGCGTGACCTGTCCGGCCGCCTCGGCAAGCACGTGCGCCTGCGCACGATCGGCGAAGGCACCGAACTGGACAAGGGCCTGATTGAAAAGATCGCCGATCCGCTGGTGCACCTGGTCCGCAACTCCATCGACCACGGCCTGGAAATGCCCGACGTGCGTCGCGACGCCGGCAAGGACGAGACCGGCACGATCACCCTGGCAGCCTCGCACCAGGGCGGCCACATCGTCATCGAAGTCAGCGACGACGGCCGCGGCCTGAATCGCGAGAAGATCCTGGCCAAGGCGCACGAACGCGGCCTGGCCGTGCCGGACAACCCGACCGATTCGCAGGTCTGGGACCTGATCTTCCAGCCCGGCTTCTCCACCGCCGATGCGGTCACCGACCTGTCCGGCCGTGGCGTCGGCATGGACGTGGTCCGCCGCAACATCCAGGCGCTCGGTGGCGAGGTGCAGATTGAAAGCGGCCTCGGCACCGGCACCCGTACGCTGATCCGGCTGCCGCTGACCCTGGCCATCCTCGACGGCATGACCGTTGCGGTGGCCGGCGAAACCCTGATCCTGCCGCTGGCCTACGTGCTTGAAGCATTGCAGCCGCAGCCCGACGACATCCGCAGCATGGCCGGCGAAGGCCGCGTGCTGCGCGTGCGTGGCGAGTACCTGCCGATCCTGTCGCTGAGCGAGTACTACGGCTATGGACAACGCGCACCCGGCAGTGAATCGCTGGTGGTGGTGGTGGAAGGCGATGGCCAGAAGATCGCGCTGGAAGTGGACGAACTGGTCGGCCAGCAGCAGGTCGTGGTGAAGAACATCGAGAACAACTACCGCCGCATCGGCGGCGTCTCCGGCGCCACCATCCTCGGTGACGGTCGCGTCGCCCTGATCGTCGACATCGGCGGCCTGGTGCGTTCGTTGCGGGTGCCGCAGGCCGCCTGAGCCGCTCCACGTGCCGTGCCTGACCGCCGCCCTCCGGGGCGGCGGTTTTTGTTTGCGCGCGCATACAACAGCACCCCTCCTTCGCGGCTGGCAGGGCTGCGCGGTCTGCTGTGAACTCCGTCAACCTGCACTGTGAACTTCATCGTGCGCATGGTTTCGCCTGAAACCACGATATCGATGCGAACGCCCCGCCAGGGCGTGCTTTGCGCCGCATCTCCCTACGCCAGCGAATGTGACACAGGTCCATAAAGTCCGCCGCACAGGCGCCGCTATCTCGACATGACGGCAGTCACCGATCCTTCACCCGGCACCACCGTTCCCTCCTGCAACGACCTTTTGCCTGCGGCGCCGCCGCCGGTATTCTGCCCACCTTGGAGCACCCTGCATGAAGTGGTTCCACGATCTGCCCATCGCCCGCAAGCTGGCTGTGGGATTCACCCTGACCACCCTGATGACCGTCGTGCTGGGTGCGTTCGCCCTGGTCCGCCTGTCCGAAGCCAATGCCAAGCTGACCTCGATGGCGACCAACGACATCCCATCGGTGCAGTACCTCGGTGAAGTGCGCTCGCAGCTGGGTGAGTTCCGCACCTATGAACTGGCCCAGATCAGCATGCTGGACCAGCCGGAAAAGGTGGCCGACTACAACAAGCGCATGAACGACACCGCTGCGGTAGTGCGCGAGCAGCTGGCCGCCTATGCCAAGCTGCCGGCCGGCGACAAGGAGCGCGCGCTGTACCAGGCCGTGCAGGCCGACGTCGATGGCTACTTCGCCGCCAATACCAAGCTGCGCGAAGCGGCGACGGCGGGTGATGGCGAGACCGCCCGGCAGATCTCAGATGAGCAGTCGCGCCCGCTGCGCCGCAAGGCCTTTGAGGACCTGAAGGCACTGGGTGCGCTGCTGGGAACCCAGATGCAGGGCAAGATCGACGACGCCAACGCGACCCACCGCAACAGCATGCTGGCCATCATCGCCGCCATCGTGCTGCTGGTCGTGGTCGCCGCCACCCTGGCCGTGGTCATCTCGCGCGCCGTGGTCGGTCCGCTGGGCAAGGCCGTGCATGCCATCCAGGCGGTTGCCCGTGGCGACCTCAGCGTCACCACCCAGGCCACCGGCAAGGATGAGGCGGGCCGCATGCTGGCCGCCACCGCAGAGATGACCGCGATGCTGCGTCGCTTCTCCGAGCAGACCCAGCTGATGGCACAGATGCATGCCGGCCCCGATATCAGCCACCGCATTCCGGAAGATTTCCCGGGCGTCTACGGCCAGCTCGCCGGCGGCATCAACACGGTGATCTTCGAGCACCTCGATGCGATCCGTGATGCCATCGACGTGCTCAACCAGTACGCCACCGGCAACCTCGCCCCCGATGCCCGCCGCTTGCCGGGCAGCCGCGCGATCCTGCATGAATCGATGGATGCGGCCAAGGCCAGCCTGCTGGCGATCAACACGCAGATCCAGCAGTTGGCCTCGGCTGCCGCCGCCGGCGATTTCAGCCAGCGTGGCGATGCGCAGCGCTTCGATCACGATTTCCGCGTGATGATCGAGCAGCTGAACAGCATGATGCAGGTCGCCGACGGCAACCTGGGCCAGCTGTCGCAGCTGCTGCAGGCTATCGCCGGGGGCGACCTGACCGCACGCATGGACGGCCAGTTCCACGGTGTGTTCGCCCGCATGCGTGACGATGCCAACACCACGGTTGCCCAGCTGACCCAGATCGTCAGCCAGATCCAGGCCAGCACCTCCAGCATCACCCTGGCCGCCGGCGAAATCGCCTCGGGCAACAGCGACCTGTCGCGCCGCACCGAGCAGCAGGCCGCCAACCTGGAAGAAACCGCCGCGTCGATGGAGGAACTGACCTCCACCGTGCGCCAGAACGCCGAGCACGCACGCCAGGCCAACCAGCTCGCCATCGGCGCGCATGGCGTGGCCTCGCAGGGCGGCGAAGTGGTCGGCCAGGTGGTCACCACCATGTCGGCCATCGAAGCCTCCTCGAAGAAGATCGCCGAGATCATTTCGGTGATCGACGGCATCGCCTTCCAGACCAACATCCTGGCGCTGAACGCTGCGGTCGAAGCCGCCCGTGCCGGTGAACAGGGCCGTGGCTTCGCCGTGGTCGCCAGCGAAGTGCGTACCCTCGCCCAGCGCTCGGCCGCCGCCGCCAAGGAGATCAAGGGCCTGATCGACGAATCGGTCGGCAAGGTCGCCGAAGGCTCCAGCCTGGTCCACCAGGCCGGCAGCACCATGGGCGAGATCGTCGCTTCTGTGCAGCGGGTGACCGACATCATGGCCGAGATCTCCGCCGCCTCGCAGGAACAGTCGGCCGGCATCGAGCAGGTCAACCAGACCGTGGTGCAGATGGATGAAACCACCCAGCAGAATGCTGCGCTGGTGGAAGAAGCCACTGCTGCAGCACGGGCGATGGAAGACCAGGCCGCGCAGCTGGGCGAGGCCGTTGCACGCTTCCGCCTGGCCGCGCCGAGCGCAGGCAACGCGGCGCCGCGTGCGGCGATGTCCCCGGCCGGAAATGCAACGCGCAAGGCGGCGCCTGCGCCCATCGCCACGCCATCGCGCGTGCGCAAGCCCGTTGCGCAGCCGGCGCTGGCCGGCGACGGCGACTGGCAGGAGTTCTGATCGCAGCACCGGGGTGGCCGCGCGCCACCCCGACAGCGGAAAGGCAGCGCCGGGCCATGCCCGGCCCCAGCCGACCGCTTGCCCTTCGGTGTCCGGCATGGCACAACGAATCAGTCGAACGCGTGCGGTGCTACATAAATCCGCAACGCAGCCGATACTTCTTTCGAGCCACGCGCCCACACGCGTCGGCGCCCGCCCCTGACCACAGATTCCATGTCCGACGGCCACGACACTGCACCGCCCGAAGTCCATGCGGCCGACGCCGCCGACGATCGCTTCCTGGTCCGCAATCCCCGCCAGGTGCGGCAGCTGCTGCGTTCCCTGATCGAGCAGCGATCACTGATCAACGCCCATATCGACGGCCGCGATCGCTCCTTCCCGACCGCCCTGCTCGAACTGGACGAGGACGAGGACATCCTGCTGCTCGATGGCAGCCCGCAGGAAGCCTCCAACCGCGCCGCCGAACAGGCCGACCACCTGCTCTGCTTTGCCCAGCTGGAACGGGTGATGGTGCGTTTCCGCCTGCACGACCTGCAACGCGTGGACAACGAAGGCCACGTCGCCTTCCGGGCACCTTTCCCCGAGGAGCTGGTACACCTGCAGCGGCGTGAACTGTACCGGCTGGAGACCCCCATCACCGATTCACCGCACCTGCTGCTGCCGCCGGGCGAGGCCCAGGCCGAAGCGCTGTCGATGCGGGTGGTGGACATCAGTGGCGGCGGCCTGGCGGTGACCGTGCCCGTCGATTGCGCGATCTTCAGCCTGCAACAGCGTTACCGGGCGCAGTTGTCGATGCCCGATGGCCCGGACCTGCAGATCTCACTGGTGGTCTGCAACCTGCTGCCGCAACGCCTGCCCAACGGCACCGAGGTCAAGCGCGTCGGCATGCGCTTCGACGACCTGCCCCGCGGCGGCGACAGCGCCATCCAGCGCTACATCTTCCGCATCGACCGCCAGCGCAAGGCACGCCGCAACGGCGAGCTCTGACGCATCCACAACGGGATCTGCCGGCCAGCGGCCGGCACTACCATCCCAGGTAGATCCACGCCACGCGTGGATGCAGCCCCGGTAGATCCACGCCATGCGTGGATGCAGCCCTAGTAGATCCACGCCATGCGTGGATGCAGCCCTAGTAGATCCACGCCATGCGTGGATGCAGCCCTAGTAGATCCACGCCATGCGTGGATGGATCTCTAAAGTCCCCCACTACGGGGCCGATATCGAGCCTGACACCGGCACTTCCGGCAGAACCAGGACCCCTCGATGAACGACAAGAACAGCTCCGCCGCCGGCGCCGATGGCGAATTCCTCAGCTTCACCCTCGGTGCCGAGCACTACGGCGTGGACATCCTCAAGGTGCAGGAAATCCGTGGCTACGACGCCGTCACCCGCGTCCCCGATGCCCCGGACTACATCAAGGGTGTCATCAACCTGCGCGGCACCATCGTGCCGGTGATCGACCTGCGCCTGAAGCTGCGCCTGGAAGACGCCCGCTACGACGCCTTCACTGTGATGATCGTGCTCAACGTGGAAGACCGCGTGGTCGGCATCGTGGTCGACAGCGTCTCCGACGTGATCCCGCTGTCGGCCGAGCAGATCCGCCCGACCCCGGAATTCGGCGCCGCCGTCGACACCCGCTTCATCTCCGGCATCGGCACCCACGACGACCGCATGCTGATCCTGTTGGATATCGAAACCCTGCTGGACAGCGCCGACATGGGCCAGACCCACGTCGTCGAAGACGCCGCCGCCTGAACAAACGGACCTTCTTCACGTTTCTGTTACGCAGCCCTTCAGTTCCCCCCCATCCACGCCGATAGGGGGACAGAAGCCGGTCGCGCAGGAACGCGCCAAGGCCGGATCCACCATCACCATCCCCGGAGAATCACCCCGATGAAGTCCCTGCTTGCGTTCGTTTCGGCTGCCGTCCTGGCCACCACCGCTTCCTCCGCCTTCGCGCAGTCGGCCGAGATGATTCCGCCGGAGATGGCACCGCGCGCCGTCGGCAAGGACGGCATGGTCTGCGGCAAGGTCGAAAAGGCCCGCTTCGCAGAAGGTTCCGAAGGCCAGCCGACCTTCCTGTACATGGGCGGCGCCTTCCCGCGCCACACCTTCTCGGCCCGCATCGCCGGCGAGAACCGCGGCAAGTTCTCCTTCCCGCTGGAAACCCTGGAAGGCAAGACCGTGTGCGTGATCGGCAAGATCCAGCGCGATGCCTCGCGTGCGGAAATCGAAGTCAGCTCGCCGTCCAGCCTGAAGCTGGCCAACATCAAGTAATCCGCTGTCCGTCAGACCACGCCGGCCAGCGTGCCGGCGTGGCTGTTGCAACCGGGCCCCGCGCCCGGCCGCGTCTGCCTTAGGAGATCGCAACGCCCATGCCGTGGATCAACAACCTGAAACTGATGCCGAAGCTCATGCTGACCTTCGGTGTCCTCTTGCTGGTGATGCTGCTGCAGGGCATCGTCGCCTACCGTGGCCTGCATTCGCTGAACAACGTGACCACCGAGCTGGCCGGTTCACGCATGGAGAGCATCCGCATGGCCGGCGAGATGCGCGGCATGCTCGGCGAGTACCGCAACAGCGCCTACCAGCAGCTGATCCGCGCCAGCGACGACGTCAAGGCTGACGCCCGCAAGCAGGCCGCCGAGCTGCGCACCAGCATGGACACGTCGATCAAGGACTATCCGAAGCTGGTCGACAACGCCCAGCAGAAGAAGCTGTTCGACACCTTCGCCAAGGACTGGAAGGACGCGCTGGCCTCCTATGACAGCGTCACCGAAATGCTGGAGCTGGACCTGCCCGACGACGCGATCGATACCTTCGTCGGCGAGACCCGCACCAAGCACCGCAAGGCGGGCGCCGCGCTGGAAGCGCTGATCGCCGAAGACAACCGCCTCGCCCGCGCCTCGCGCGACGAAGCCGCCTCCACCTACTCCGCCTCGGCCGTGCTGACCGTGATCGCCCTGCTCGGCGGTGCGGCACTCGGCCTGGTGCTGGTGTGGCTGTTTGCCCGTGCCCTGGTCGGCAGCGTGCGTGGCGCCGTCTCGGTGGCCAACGACGTCGCCGGTGGCAAGCTCGATGGTCACATCGATGTCAGCCGCCAGGACGAAGTGGGCGAACTGATGCAGGCCATGCAGCGCATGCAGCGCGACCTGCGCGAGCGCACCGAGACCGACCAGGCGATCGCCCGCGAGAACCTGCGTATCCGCACCGCGCTGGATTACAGCTCGACCGGCGTCTACCTGACCGATCCCAGCAACACCATCGTCTACAGCAACCGCGCCCTGCAGCAGACCCTGGCCCAGTACCAGGACGAGCTGCGCCGCGACCTGCCGGACTTCGACGCCCACGCCTCGCTGGTCGGCAAGCCGGTCACCGTGCTCGAGCACCGTGGCGAGATGGACAACACCCTGCTGGCCAACCTCAAGCAGCATGGCGTTGCCCGCCGCCCGATGCAGTACGGCGATGCGCAGTTCGCCCAGGTCGTGTCGACCATCCGCAACGAAGACGGCGACACCGTCGGCTACGTGGTGGAATGGCGCGACCGCACCCAGGAAGCACAGGTCGAGGCAGAAGTCGCACGGGTGATCGCCCAGGCTGCTGCCGGCGACCTGTCCGGCCGCATCGATGCCAACGACAAGGAAGGCTTCTTCCTGCAGCTGGCCCAGCAGATCAACGGCCTGCTGGACGCCAACTCGGGCAGCATCGAACAGATCTCTGGCCTGCTGGCCGCACTGTCGCAGGGTGACCTGACCGTGCGCATGCATGGCGACTACCAGGGCGTGTTCGCCCGCATGCGTGACGATGCCAACGCCACCGCCGCACAGCTGAGCGAGATCGTCACCCGCATCAAGCAGTCCAGCCGCGCAATCAGCTCGGCCGCCGGTGAAATCGCCTCGGGCAACAGCGACCTGTCGCGCCGTACCGAGCAGCAGGCGGCCAACCTGGAAGAGACCGCCGCCTCGATGGAGGAACTGACCTCCACCGTGCGCCAGAACGCCGAACACGCGCGCCAGGCCAACCAGCTCGCCATCGGTGCGCACGGCGTGGCTTCGCAGGGCGGTGAAGTGGTCGGCCAGGTGGTCACCACCATGTCGGCCATCCAGGCCTCGTCGAAGAAGATCGCCGAGATCATCTCGGTGATCGACGGCATCGCCTTCCAGACCAACATCCTGGCGCTGAACGCCGCAGTCGAAGCCGCCCGTGCCGGCGAACAGGGCCGCGGTTTCGCCGTGGTTGCCAGCGAAGTGCGCACCCTCGCCCAGCGTTCGGCCGCAGCGGCCAAGGAGATCAAGGGCCTGATCGACGACTCGGTCGGCAAGGTCAACGACGGCTCGGCGCTGGTGCACAAGGCCGGCGCGACCATGGGCGAGATCGTCGCCTCGGTGCAGCGCGTGACCGACATCATGTCCGAGATCTCCGCTGCCTCGCAGGAGCAGAGCGCTGGCATCGAGCAGGTCAACCAGACCGTGGTGCAGATGGACGAAACCACCCAGCAGAACGCCGCGCTGGTGGAAGAAGCCACTGCTGCCGCACGTGCGATGGAAGAACAGGCGGGTCATCTGAGCGAGGCGGTATCGATCTTCGTGGTCGACGAAGCCGAAGTCGTGGTCGCCGCGCGCACGCCGGCACCGCGTGCTGCTGCCCCGGCTGCCCCGGCACCGATGGCACCGCCGGCCCGACGCGTCAGCGGCGCTCGCCCGGCAGTGACCGAACTGGCCGATGGAGACTGGCAGGAGTTCTGATTCCTGCCTGACCTGACCCACGAATACGCCCCGGCCCTGCGCTGGGGCGTTTTTGTTTCCGGAGTATCTGATTATCCAGCCAACGGCGAAGCCCCTCGGGGTGAATCGCGAAATGCGCATGTCCACTTCAGGTTGGCCGGGAGGGTGGGCTGCGCAGGGGACGCCGTGAATATGTGGTGGTCAAGTACTTCTGGACACTCCCAAAGGGAGTTCAGGCCACCTGCACTTCACGGAGCGCAGGTGGCACAAGGCCGTTGGCACTGTGCAGCCGACGGTGGTTGTACCAGTTCACAAATTGTTCGATGTCTGCTGCAGCCTCCTGTCGAGTGGGGTATTTGGAGTACAGCCATTCGCCTTTGAGGGTGGCAAATACCCGTTCCACCACCGCGTTGTCCCAGCAATTCCCCTTCCGGCTCATGCTCTGGGTGATGCCGTTGTCGCGCAGGATCTCGGCCATCGCGTGGCTGGTGTATTGCCGCCCTTGGTCCGAGTGGAACAGCAGTCCCGCCTGGGGGCGGCGCTGTTTCAATGCGCCGCGCAGGGCTCTGACCGCCAACCACGCATCTGCTTCGTGGGAATGCGCCCAACCCACGCGCCCTGACACCGGCCCGGCGCATCAGCGTCCGGGCGCGGTGGCGACCAACCTGCAGACCGCTATTGGTCAGTTCCCGGGCCATCCTGCGTGAGCCGCAGCTGCCCCGGTGGGACTTATGAATGCGACGAACCAGATCAACCTGGGCCAGCAGCTCCCGATCGATACGAGGCTCCCGATGCAGCCAGGCGTAGTAGCTGCTACGGGGATAGTCCATCAACTGGCACACCAACCGGATCGGAGCGGCCTTCCCCAATTCCTGGATCACTTGTTCCGGTGATCGCTGTCCCGAATGAAGAAGGCGATGGATTTTTTTAGCAGGTCGCGCTCCTCCTTGAGCCTGCGGTTCTGGGCTTCCAGTTCGGCGATTCTGACCTGCGCATCTACTGGTGGCGCCTCCGCATGCGGGTCATGTTTTCGCCGCCACTGCTCGATCCACCGCCTCAGCGCCGTCGGGCCGACATCCATCAGCTGGCAGACGTCTCTTACTGTCTGCCCCTCTACAACGACAAGGCGAACCGCCTCGTCCCTCATGCCCTGAGTGATCTGTTTTGCCATGGGTCTACCTCGATGCTCGAAAATGATCCTATCGAGTGTCCAAGTTGATTAGACCACCGCAATACGTCCCTGTAGGCTCGGGCGCGCCTTGCTCTTGTGCGCTGTCCTGCGCACACGGCAAGACCGGGGTTGGGCGTCCTGCCCAACCCGCCCGAGGCATGCCTCGGGCCCATGGCGCTTACGCCCCTGCGCAGCCCACCCTCCTGGCCACGGACAGTTTCCTTGCGCGTCCACCCCGGATTGAAGAAAGAAAAGCAAAGAGCGGAGCCACAGCTGCAGCGCTTCCGGGGTCAGATCCGTTTTCCGCAGGAAAACGGATCTGACCCCTCTTTCCACTTGGAAATCCAACGCTCTTGCAGTCCGCCGACGTGAAGCCTCGGCGGGACGGATCGGGGTGGGCAGGCAGGACCGTTGGCGCCATGGATGGCGCCATCGAGCCCCCATGGTGAAGTGACCCCCGAGAGTTGGACGGTGGGGTCAAACGGCCGCTTGGGCCTGTTCCCGGTACTGTACCGG
>NZ_JBHZOP010000026.1:0-49167 GCF_042787595.1 Stenotrophomonas sp. YIM B13575
GGGTGCCGACCGTTGGTCGGCACGCCCCCAGGCCCCCGCCAAGCACGGCCGTGGCCCATCCACGGTAGAATTACCCCTTAATCGAATCCCAAGCCGCATATGAGCCACTACGAAGGCGATCTTCGCACTCCCGAATCGGCGCGCTTCGCCATCCTGGCCAGCCGCTGGAATGCCCGCATCACCGACGTGCTGGTCGCTGGCGCCCGCCAGAGCCTGGCCGGCAACGGCATTGCCGAAGCCAACATCGACGTGATCCGCGTGCCGGGTGCCTGGGAACTGCCGCTGGTGGCCGCGCGCCTGGCCGCCGCCCACGAACACGCCGCCATCCTCACCCTGGGCTGCGTGATCCGCGGCGACACGCGCCACTACGAACACGTGGCCGACCGCTGTGCCGAAGGCCTGATGCGCGTGCAGCTGGACTTCGGCGTGCCGGTGCTGAACGGCGTGCTGGCGGTGGAACGCGTGGAAGACGCCGAGGCCCGCGCAGGCGGCAGCCACGGCAACAAGGGCGAGGAAGTCGCACTCGCCGCATTGGAAATGGTCAACCTTCTGGAGCAGCTGCCATGAACAAGAACACCCAGGGCAAGCCCTCCGGTAAACCCGTCCGCCGCGATGGCATCGATCCGGTGCTGCGCTCGCGCGCGCGCCGTCGTGCCGTGCAGGCCATCTACGCCTGGCAGATCTCCGGCGGCAACGGCCAGTCGCTGATCGCCCAGTTCGCCCACGAGCAGGCCCGCGAAATCGCTGACCTGGCGTACTTCGAAGCGCTGGTGCATGGCGTGCTCGACAACCGTCGCGACATCGACGAAGCCTTCGGCCCGTACCTGGACCGCAGCATCGACGAAGTGGACGCGATCGAACGCGCCGTGCTGCGCCTGGCCGGTTACGAACTGCGTTACCGCCTGGACGTGCCGTACCGCGTGGTCATCAACGAAGCCATCGAATCGGCCAAGCGCTTCGGTTCCGAACATGGCCACACCTACGTCAACGGCGTGCTGGATCGTGCCGCCGTGGAATGGCGCAAGGTCGAATCGGGTCACTGACCCGATTCCTGTAGAGCCGAGCCATGCTCGGCTCACCGTGCAGCGCACGGTTGCGTCCGGCAGTGCGGCGCGTGATCCAACTGCAGCCGAGCATCGCTCGGCTCTACAAGAAAGCAGAACGCCCCCATGTCCCTGGCCGAATTCACCCTCATCGACCGCATCCGCGCCCGCACCGTCGAGCGCGACGACATCGTGCTCGGCATCGGTGACGACGCCGCACTGCTGCAGCCGCGCCCGAATGAACAGCTGGTGGTCACCGCCGACACGCTCAACAGCGGCGTGCATTTCCCGGCCGAAACCCCGGCATTCGACATCGGCTGGAAGACGCTGGCCGTCAACCTGTCCGACCTCGCTGCGATGGGCGCGCGCCCGGCGTGGTGCACGCTGGCGCTGTCACTGCCCGAGGCCAGCGAAGACTGGATCGAGGCGTTCGCCGATGGTTTCTTCGCACTGGCCGACCAGCACGACATCGCCCTGATTGGTGGCGACACCACGCGTGGCCCGCTGTCGCTGTCGGTCACCGCGATGGGGCAGGTGTCACGCGGCCAGGCACTGCGTCGTGATCGCGCACAGATTGGCGATGACATCTGGGTCAGCGGCACCCTCGGCGACGCTGCCGGTGCGCTGCGCCTGTGGCAGCAGGGCGCATTGAACGTGACCGCCGCCACGCTGCTGGCCGACTACGAAACCCTGCGCCTGCGCCTGCTGCGTCCCACCCCGCGCGTCACCCTCGGCCTGCGCCTGCGTGCATTCGCGCATGCCGCCGTGGATATCTCCGATGGGTTGCTGGCCGACCTTGGCCACATCGCGGCACGCAGCGGCGTGCGCGCCGAAGTCGATGCCGATGCGTTGCCGATGTCAGCGGCGCTGCGCGAACTGCTGGGCCGCGATGCTGCACGTGAGTGCGCGCTGCACGGCGGCGACGATTACGAACTGTGCTTCACCGCCGCCGCCGACCAGCGCGACGCGCTGCACTTCGTTGCCGAATCGCTGGATCTGCCGATCACCCGCATCGGCCGCATCATGGAAGGGCAGGGCGTGCATACCGAAGGCCACGACGGCCCGAGTGGTTACGAGCACTTCGCCTGACAGGCGCCGGGCACCAAGGAGTAGATCCACGCCATGCGTGGATGGTGCCCGGAACGGCCCAGCGTAAATGCACTACGCCGCCCGCAGCTGCACATCCACATACACCGCCAGCTCACAGCAGGCCTGCAGCAGCCCTCGGTGCAGGCCGTCGCCGATCTGCGCGTCGCTGTCGGCGGTCATCCGCGCGCGTTCTGCGGCATGCAGGATTTCCAGCAACGTGGTCAGCCCCGAGGCTGCACGATCCGCACGCGCCAGTGCCGTGCATCGGCTTTGCGGTAGCGGCCGTTCCAACCACGACGGTTCGTTGCTGATCTCTGCTTCGCAGGTGCAGCGCAGTCCGCTCGGCAGGGCCGCCACATCGCGTGGCTGGTTCGCGCGAACGGCGCTGAGAGCATCTTCCAGCTTCGGCGCCAGGTCATGCGGCAGGCGTGCGGCATCATCGCCAAGTGCGGCGATCACATTCGGAAACCTGGTTCGGCTCATGTCGATATTCTCCACGAAAGGGCAGCAGTGCCACTGCTGCGGAACCTGCTTGCAGCAATGCAGTGCCGCCGATGCTGCCTGGAGTGATCCCCGGCCCGCACATGCCGATGCAGGCTGCGGTCACAGCTACCGGTAGCGCCGGCAGTACGACGCTGTTGCTGCGTATCAAACATGTGGCCGTGGACCGCGTACGCCCGCATCATGAAGACACCTTCGCATCCAGGTCGCGCGGGGTGCCGTAGTCGTCCAGCCACTGGAACGTCACCGAAGCCGGCATCGTGCTGCCAGCGGGCAGCAACAACGTCTGCTGGGTCCCCGGAGCCAGCATGTCCACCTCGATCTGGCGACCATCCGGCAGCGTCAGTCGGCTCAGCGTCACGTGGTACGCACTCGGGTTGCGCACCTGCAGCGCATCACCATCGGCAGACCACTGCAGCGTGGCCGCTGCGTCGCGTGCATTGCCCGGCAGCCCGGCGGGGCGATGGAACAGCTTCACCCGCGTACGCACTGCGAACTGCAACAGGTTCTTGCCACTGGCATCGCTGGGCTTGGGCGGAATGTCCAGCAGATTGAAATAGAACACCGATTCGCGATCGGTTGGCAGCGGTGCCTCCGACGGGCGCGGTGCATAGGTGACGCGATATGCCTGGCCCTGCTTCGGCTGCAGCAGGCGTGGCTCGGCCGGTGTCAGCCGGAACGGCGTGCGTACGTTCTCCGGGCGCGATTGGCTGTCGCCGTCGTCGATCCAGACCTGGGTCATCGCCGGCAATTCACCCACGTTGCTGGCCTTGACCGTTACGTCGCGGCCCTTGCTGGCGTCGTGCACGATGCGCGTGCCCTGCAGTGTCACCGCAGCCGATGCCGGCAGCGCCACCGACACGGCCAGAAGCGCGCATACCCACGTCATGGCGCGGAGTTTCATGGTCAACCTCATTGAAAGGTGCAGGCCAGCACAGCGTGGTGCTGGCCTGCCGGAAGCGGATTACTTGTAGAGCACCACGAAGTCGCCCGAGGCATTGGCGGTGCCAGCGGTGGCATTGGTAGCCGGCGAGGCGTACCACGCGCTGTAGTCCAGCTGGCCGCTGCCACCGGCGGCGATGGTCACCCACACGGCCGGGTCCTCGCCGATCTTCTGCTGGTTGCCGACGGCGTCATACAACGCCACGCCCACGTTGGTGGCGGTCGAGGCTGCGGTCAGTGCCAGATTGCCGGTGCTGCCGTCGGGCGTGCCGCCGAAGCGCACACCTACGTCCTGCGACGCACCCGAGCCGGAGCAGTCCAGGGCGATGGTGAAGTTCTTCTGGCCGGCGCGGGCACTGGCGTTGACCGAGGCCAGATCGACCTTGCCCATCGGCACGGTGATGGTGCCGCCGGTGGAGCCCACCGAACAGGTGGAGGTCGTCAGTTCACCGGTGATTTCCAGCGATTCGGCGGACACCGAGGGCGCCGCAACGGCGAGGATGGAAAGGGACAGCAGACGGAGCGTCAGGGACATGACAGTTCTCGTTAGTGGAATGAAGACACGCAATGACCGCCCAGGGCAGGCAGCGTGGCCAGTTTCGATGCGTGCCTCCAGCTGCGGAATGAAATTAGTTGCAAAAGCGCGTTGATGTTCGCCAATTGCAATTAATCCCATGGGATGCGGACGTGGCGCTGCATAGACTGCGTCGCCTTGACTGGTTGCCGAAGGAATCGCCGTGTGGACTCCGCCTTCCCTTTCAGCAGGGCTTCGGGTATTGGCTTCAGCAACAATGCTGCTCGGAATCACCGGTGGAACCGCCGCCGCGTGTGTTCGACTCTTGCTCGACGATCGGGTCGATGAGCTTGTCCGGACGGTTCCCAACCTTGATCGGCCTGATCAGCACTTTGCTGGAGGGGGTGCAACGCTCCCAGATTCCTACCAGTGTCCGCCCGGACAGGAGGAGTTCCTGGTGAGCATGAACCTCTCGGGGCTCGCCTATGAGCGTGATATTTCCTACGCTGGGCAGTCAGTTCCCGCTTACAGTCTGGGTCCACGCTCGCCGTTGGTGATCTTCCTGCACGGCGTGCGCGGTTCCAGTGGTTCCGGAGGCTCTCTCTCGTCCATTCCATTGCGCAACGGAATGCTCAACCGGAATCCAGGCACGTCGCTCACCTCGGCATCGACAATCGAGCACTACATACAGCTGCGGATCTTCTTCCGCGGTGGTGCGATGGAGAGCGTGCCTCGCTCATTCCTGGGTACGGTAGAGACGTGGCCGGCAAGTAATCCGGCCAATCCATTCCGGCATTCCTTCACGGTGGAGTTCACGGTCCCCCCCGTCACCTGCACCCTCGCCAATGCGTCCCACACCTTGGACGACGTACTCGCCAACGAGCTCGCCGTCAGCGGCAGCGATGCGAAGGAATCCAGCTTCGACGTCGCGATGAACTGCCCGATGGACAACATCGACGTGCAGCTGTCGCTGGCCGACGCGAATGGCCCAGGCAGCAGCAACGGCCAGCTCGCACCCGCTCCCGGCGCTACCGCTGGCGGTGTGCAGGTGCAGCTGCTGCGCGGTGGCCAGCCGGTGCAGTTCGGCCAGGCGTGGCCGCACGGCTGGTCCAGCAAGGGCCAGCAGGCCATCCCGTTCAGTGCGCGCTATCTGCGCACGGTCGATCCGCTGGTGCCAGGACTGGTGAAAGGGGAGGCGGTGCTCACCGCCGACTACCGATGACGAACGACGCCGTGGTGCAGGGTACATGCCCGTTGCTTGTACTGTGCAAGTGCCCACAGTGTCGTCGGCTCCGTGGGGCTCGCACATCGAACGAGTTGCAATGCGACGATGTCCGACGCGATCTGCAACTTTTTGGATGGGGAGCATGTGCTGCAGCCTCTAGCCTGCGGTTCCCCTTCCTCATGCCGCTGCTTCGGCACCGGCTATCGTCCTCGATGAAGTCGCCCACCGCGAACCCTGCAGCGCCCCGCCGTGCCACGTTCCCCATCCACTGTCTTGCCCAGGCAATCACCTGCGCCCTGCTGGCCAGCGCACCTGCATTGGCAACGGCAACGCCCGCGGGCGCCATGGAATTCAGCGAAGGCTTCCTGATCGGCGGCGAAGCCATCGACATGGCGCGCTACGCCAACGGCAATCCGTTGCCGGCCGGCGACTACGCGGTGGACGTGCACGTGAACGGCGAGTACTTGCGCAGCCAGGACATCCGTTTCGTCATCGAAGACGATCCGCAGATTGCCGTGGCCTGCCTGTCACCCGTGCTGGTGCGCGGGTTGCCGTTGAAGCCTGCGTTCCTGGAGGCACTGCCGGCCGAGGAAAACACCTGCGTGGATCTGCCAGCGCTGGTGGAGGGCGCCAGCACCACCTTCGACAGCGGCGAACTACAGTTGTCCCTCAGCATTCCGCAAGCGGCGCAAGCCATCGCCGCGCGCGGCTTCGTGGCGCCGGAACTGCGCGACGACGGCATCACCGCTGCCTTCATCGATTACAGCGCCAACCATTACCGCAGCCAGGGCAGAGACAGTAGCTACCTCGGCATGCAGGCGGGCCTGAACCTCGGCGCTTGGCGCCTGCGCCACCGCGCATCGTTCACCCAGGGCAGCCAAGGCAGCCGCCACGACGTCATCAGCAGCCATCTGCAGCGCGACATTCCGCGCTGGAACAGCCAGCTGCTGCTGGGCCAGGGCAACACGGGTGGCGAGCTGTTTGAGAGCGTGCCGTTCACCGGCGTGCGTGTGGCCAGCGACGAACGCATGCTGCCCGACTCGCTGCGTGGCTATGCACCGGTGGTGCAGGGCATCGCCGAAGGCAACGCGGTGGTCACCATCCGCCAGAACGGCAACATCATCCACGAGAGCAACGTGGCGCCCGGTCCGTTCTCCATCGAGGATCTGTACCCCACCAACTTTGGCGGCGACCTGGACGTCAGCGTCACCGAAGCCGATGGCCGCGTGCAGCGCTTCAGCGTCAACTTCTCCGCCGTGCCGCAGGCGTTGCGCGCCGGGTCGTCGCGCTTCGCGGTCACCGCCGGTGAGCTGCGCGACACCGGTAACACGCTGCAGACGCTGCGCTTCACCGAAGGCACCTATGCGCGCGGCGTCAACAATCGGCTCACCGTGCTGGGTGGCGCGCAGCTGGGCGAGGACTATCGCGCGCTGCTCGCCGGTGCCGCGGTCAACACGGCCATCGGTGCGTTCGGTGCCGATGTCACCCACTCGCGCGCCCGCCTGCGCGGTAGCGAGACGGTCACCGGCAACAGCTTCCGCCTGAACTACCAGCGCTACGTGGCCAGCACCGGCACCAACTTCGGCCTGGCCGCGTACCGCTACAGTACGCGCGGGTTCCTCAGCCTCAACGACGTGGCACGTGCGCAGAACGACGACTGGGGTTACGGCCAGCGCGCCCGCCAGCGCTACCAGGTGAACTTCTCGCAGAAGGTGGGGCAGCGCAGCAACCTGTATCTCAGCGGCGGCCACGTGGCGTACTGGGACAGTGCCCGACGCCGCAACGATTTCCAGCTGGGCTTCCAGAGCACGCTGGGGCGGGTCAACTATGGCGTGTCCGCCCTGCGCTATCGGTTGGGCGATGGGCGCCAGGACACCCGCTACGCGTTCACCCTCAGCGTGCCGCTGGGCCGCAGTGCCAACGCGCCGCGTGCCAGCACCCAGCTCAGCCAGGCCGACAGTGGGCGGCAGTCGCAGCTGGGCATCAGCGGCAGCCTGGGTGAGTCACGTGCGCTCAGCTACAGCCTGTCCGGTGCACAGGGCAACGGACAGAGCAGCCACAGTGCCTATGCCGCCTGGCAGGGCAGCGGTGGCAATCTCAATGCCGGCTACAGCCGCAGCGGCGACTACCGCAGCCTGTCGCTGGGTGCTTCCGGCAGCGTGGTGTTGCATGGCGGTGGTCTCAACCTGGGCGCACCGGTGGGCGAGGGCTTCGCGCTGGTGCAGGCGCCGGGTGCGCAGGGGGCACGCATCGGCAGCAGTACCGACCTGCGCGTGGCGCGCAACGGCTATGCGCTGCTGCCGCACATCAGCCCCTATCGCTGGAACACCATTGACCTGGACCCCTCGGGCCTGCCGATCGAGGTGGAGCTGCTGCAGACCTCACAGCGCGTGGCGCCCACCGCCGGTGGCATCGTGCGCGTGCCGTTCCAGGTGCGCCGCGAGCGCACGCTGTTCATCGACGCCACCGACGCGCTGGGCCAGCCGCTGCCGTTTGCGGCCGTGGTGCAGACCGAAGACGGCACGCCGGCCGGCGCAGTGGGGCAGGGCGGGGTGATCCAGCTGCGGGGTGCACAGGACAGTGGCGCGTTGATCGTCGACCCCGATGGCAAGCGACGCTGCCGCATCGACTACCGCATGCCCGATGCGCCGGACGCCTACGGGCTGTCGTGGAGCCAGGCCGTGTGCGTGCCGCAGCCGCAGCCGCCGGAGAGCCTGCAGGTGGGCGCGCCAGAAGCGGCCGAGCGCACCGCTCCGTGATTCCCGTTTTCCCTTTCATCGCTCACAGGAGTTTCCGCATGTCCCGTTCCTTCCTTCAGCTGGCAACTGCCGCTGCGCTGTGCATGGGCGCTTCGACCGCATTCGCCGACCAGGCCACACTCACCATCACCGGCCGTGTGCTGCCGGGCACCTGTACGTTGGCGGCTCCGGCCATCGCACTCGATCCGATCAAGGCCGATGAGCTGGTGCAGGGCGACAACAAGCTCAAAGCCGGCAGCCTGGACTTCACCGGCTGCGTGGGCGTGGGCAAGGCCACGCTGTCTTTCGCAGGTACTGCGGCCGATAGCGACGCCGAACGCTGGAAGAACACCGCTGCCGCCGATCCGGCCGATGGTGTTTCGGTCGCGTTGCTGGCCGGTGCTTCAGGCAGTACCTATCTGAAGAACGGTGACACCGGCATCGAGGTCGTGGTGAGTGGTGCGACGGCCAGTTACCCGCTGCGGGCCGGCTACTACCTGCCGGCCGTGGCGGGGGTGAGCGCAGGTGCGGTGCAGACTGAAATCGTGGTGACGGCGGATTACGAGTGATAGCGCATGTGGATGCCCATCGTGTGCAACCGCGTGGCGGCCACCGCTGTTTGACAAGAATGATCTCGGCGGTAGTGGGGGTGATGGCCGTTGCAGGAATGGCGCAGGCCTGCACCGCCACGGTGCAGGCGCCGATCATCGTTGACCGTGACAGGCCGGGCTACTCCGACACCATCCGCATGATCTGGGACGAAGGCACGAATGTGTCCTTCAATGGATGTCCCAACACAGCCCCGCTCGAATTGACGGTAGACCTGCAAGGAGCGGATCTGCGCTGGGTCATGGATTTCGATTTCACCGCCTGGCCGGTGGAGGGACGCTTGCCTCTCTACGAGACCGGCCCAAACTCGGCGTTGATAGGGTTTGGATTCTTCGGAGATACCCTCCGCCCTTTGCGCCTTGGTCCAAACGCCATCCATTTTGGGGCTGGCCCAAGAAATGCGGTTCCAATGCTGTTCGTACTCAGCCGGGGCAGCAGGATGGAGGATTTCCAGACCAACGTATCAATGCAGTTGAGTGCGCCGCTGTTCCCGTCGCTGGTGGGTGCCGTGCCGATCAGCATCGATATGCGTTTCCCGCCGACGACCTGCCGCATGCAGGATGTTTCGGAAGTGCTGCAGGATGTGTCGATCGCCGAACTGCGTGATCCTGGCGACACCGCGCGGGAGAAGTCGGTGTCGCTCTTGATGGACTGCGGTGTTGTGATTCCGCGCGCGGATATCGTACTGACGGATACGCATGACTCCAGCAATGCCGGAAGTGTGCTCACCCCGACGTCGGATTCCACAGCGAAGGGTGTGGCTGTGCAGCTGTTGAGCGGTGGAAGCGAGGTCCAGTTGGGTAGGCCCTGGTTCTTCAACCCCGGTGGAGGTGGCGTGCATACGTTCGACTACACGGCGCGATACATTCGGCTGGCGGACGACTTGAAGCCTGGGTTGATCAAAGGCGAGGCTGTATTGAACGTGGACTACTGGTAATGGAACGCGCCTGATCTGCGGCTGCAGCGTCGAGCCGCATGCTCGTCTGCATACATGGCTCGCCGGCATTCCAAAAGCCATGATGAATAGCAGCCGAGCATGGCTCGGCGTTACACGGCTTCCCGCAACTGCACATCCACATACTCGGCCAGCCCACGGCAGGCCAGCAGCAACCCCTCGCGCACGTCATCGCCCACCTGCTGATCCTCATCGCCATCCACGCGCACGCGCTCGATGGCGTGCAGCAGTTCCAGCAGCAGTGTCAGCCCGGCATTGGCGCGGTCGAGGCGGGCCATCGCGATGCCATGACCCTGATTGCGGGCTTTCCAGGGCCAAGGTCGCCCGTCGGCGGCTTCCACGTGGCGAATGCGCTGCAGGCAGCCGAGCAGGGTGATGCCTTCGTCAGCGTGGGCGCCCATCGTGCTGCCCAAGGTGGTTTCCAGTGCTTTTGCCAGGTCATCCGGCAGGCGTTCGACGGCATCGCCGAGGGTGGCGAAGAGGTAGGGATAGAGCGAAGAAGTCATGGCGGCGTCCTTGAGTGCGAAGCAAGGGGCCGCCCTCGCACTGGGCGAGGGCGGCGGACGGTGCGTGGTTGCAATACCGGTGGCGACTCTGCGAAACGCCGGCGGGCACGAGGCCCCCACGCACCGCCCGCCATAGGGCACGGACGGATTGCCTGCCGACGCCGCCCAACAAGGAAGGGGCGACGCCGACAGGCAAGCGTAAACAACAGAGTTGCCAAACGGGATTGCAAGCCCGTGCCACCCGTTGTCGGTGGCGCATCATGATGTGCACGGAAGCGCTGTGATACCAATCAGACAAGTTTCAAATTCAAAATTGTTTCAATCTGGATGTACACGCAGCGAGGCCATGCAGAGTGAGGCGATTGCGTCAGCATTCGCGCAGCGTCCTTAACTCCTATCAGGCAGAAGGGGCATTCAGTGCTCGATGGTCGCATCGGCATCGCGCAGCGTGCCAAAGGCTCTCAACTCAACAGCCCGGCGCAGGTCCATAGAGGTTGTCGCCTTCCTGGCCAGGGCGAAGCATTTGAAGCAGTACAAAGGCGGGTCCGAGTGCAGGGATCATCAACGTAAGGCACATCCACCCAGATTGCCCGAGATCCCGAAATCTGCGTGCGACAAGCGCGTAGAACGGGACGAGGCTGAGAACGATGTAGCCAAACCAAACGTATGCAAGCAGGTCGTTCAATCGCATGCCTTCTCCCAAGGGCGCAGGCGGAAGTCGGCGGGAGGTGTATGCGGCGATAGCGATGATCGACACGCTAACCATGACCTGAAGAAGGAAGAAGAGCCAGAACTCGCGTCGTGATGATCGCCCTTTGAAACGGGCGAAAAGACGGAAGGGACGTAGTGCAAGACTGATCATATTGAGATTGGATGATGGGCCGGTCGCCGAGCGTATCGAGCCTGTCTGGCGTGTGCGATACAACAAGTTGCAAGTTGACCCGTCTTCAGTACTTCGCGTCGGCTGACGAATCGGGTCTAGCGACTGGTGGGGGCGCTTGTCGTAAGCTGGATTTTCTCTGACTTGGCAAAGGCGTCTTGGGCGTCACTCAGCTTCTGTAGATCTGCATCCATGCGCTCGATGGCGGGTTCCAAACGAGCAAGAATCGATGCGGATTGTTCAGTGGCGTAGCCTTCTGGAAGCTCTGCCATGGTCACCATGATCGAGAACATGTCTTCGACGCTATGCAGTGATGTGAGCAGATGCTGGTGCAGATCAGCTGCCTCGGAGCGATGTGTCATGCGTTCTGCAGCTGTACGCCTCTCGACGACGTCCTTGTGTGCATTCTGCAGTCGAAAGCGAAACTTGGAGAGGTCATCCCCGTTATCAATTGCTTCATGGAACTCCTCCGCCCATGGGCCGTCTTTCCACGTGTTCACCGTGCCGACCGTGCTGTTCCACTTCGCTACGTTTTCCTCCAGATAGCGGTCATTTGGATAAATGTAGCCGCGCGTATGTGGGCGGGCATCGCATGCCGTAAGAAGGCCAATGGATAGGAGCAGGAGTAGGCTGATCGCGCATTTCATGTGAGGTACCAATGGCTAGGGAAGATGGCTGAAGCCTGGCGTGGTCAGATGGACAAAAGGGTGCTGTGATGCACGACTCTGCGCTCCGGCATCCAGTGGGCCGGGAGTCTATGAGCGAAGACGTGCGGCGCTCAAGGTCAAAAGCGACAGCGGGTTGTTGTCGCGGTTGAATCGTGGGCATTCCAGGAGGCGGGCAATGAGTTAGGGCCTCTTTCACGCGTCGGGGAGGATCGCTACGGGCGAAACGATGACGTCGTGGGATCATTAAGGAAAGCATGGCTCTCCGTCGGCAGGAAATTGCCTGAGGGCCTTTCAATCCAAGTCCGGTGATGAGATACGAGAACGGCGCCGGATTGCTCCGGCGCCGTTTTCGTTTCATTACCAGGTGTACGCCACCGACAGGTTGGCAGTCGCTTCGCGATAACCATGATCGCCGCGCATCACGCCGAAGCCACCCCAGGCACTCAGGCCCGAACGGAAGTCCACGCGTGCACCGGCATTCAACTCGTAGCGGTTGCGCGGCACGCTGGCCTTCAACGCTTCATCGTCAAAGGCCATGCCGTTGCTGGCGCCATCGCGATACCAGTTGGCCACCACGTAGGGGCTGACCGAGGCGCCGGCAGCGCTGTGGCCATCGCCCTGCAGGCGCAGGCCCACACGGCCAGACAGGCCGCTGTCGCCCAGGCTGCGCACCACGGTGCCGTTGGCTTCTTCGTGGCGATCGGTATTGGTGTCGGTGTAGACCAGCTGCAGCTCCGGCTGCAGGCTCAGCGCGGTGCTGCCGATCGCACCGATGCCGATGCGGTAACCTGCTTCCAGCGACGACTGCCACAGATCCGAGTCATAGCGCTCTTCGGCCAGGCCTTCGCCCTGTACACGGTTGCGGAACTGGCCGCGCTGCACGCTGGCATCCACATACAGCGCATCGCTGTTCCAGTTGCCGTACACACCCAGCGCACCGCCTTCCACCTTGCCGCGTGCGCTGTAACCGGTCAGCTGCGAACGCGAAGTTGCACTGGACTGCGCGACGGTACCCATCACGCCCACACGGCCACGACCGTTGTCGAACACACCCAGGTCCGCACCCAACTGCAGGCGCGAGCGGTCCACGCGCAGGTCCAACTGGTCATCCACTGCACCCAGCTTGCTCTGCGTAGCGTCAACACGGGCCCAGCCACGGACGCCATCGGCCGCAGCGGCGCCGCCCTGGCGGTCACGCCAGCCATGACGCAGCAGCTGGTCCATGGCGAACTGGTTGGCCAGGTAGGCGCCCGCTTCTGGACGCAGCACCGGGATCGGGGTGATCGGATCGATCGGGTCGATCGGATCGACGATCGGCTTGCACTGCGGCAGGGTTGGGTCGGCCATGCACGGGTCCGGCGTGGTCGCCAGTTCCGAACGCAGGTACCAGCCGCCGTTGGTCGCATCCTTGAACAGGAAGTACTCGTACTGGCCGCCAACCGCGCGACCCTGCAGGTCGAACTGCGCGTTGGATGCACCGCCCACGCGGATCAGTTCGATGCCCTTGTCGGTCTTCGCGCCAGACCCGCCTGCGTTGTGCACGCGCACGTTGGCCTGGCCGTTGGCATCGCCGGCGATGATCAGCTTGTCGGTGGCCGAGTTGTCATCGCCCAGCACAGTGTTGAAGGCCAGCGTGCCGCCATTGCCGGTGAAGGTATCCACGCTGAGGGTGTTGAAGCGGCTGCCATCGCCCAGCGCCACGGTACCGGTGCTGCCCAGGGTGAGGTGGCCGACGTTGCTGTCGCCGGTCATCAGCCAGGCGCTATCGGTGTCGATGGTGGCGCTGGTGACGTTGATGAAACGGCCATCGATCTGTGCGCTGTTGCGCAGGGCAACATCCAACGTACCGTTGGTCACCGTAGTTGGGTCGAAGCTGACGTTGCCGATCAGGCGCGAATCATCGACCGTGAAGTCCACGTCTGTACGCCCGTTGGACGCAACGCCAGCTGCACTGACCAATAGCAGGTTGCCATCACCTGCAATCAGGTGGCTGCCATTGAGCGCGGCAATGTCGTAGGTGTTGTCGAACCTGGGCATCACCCAGATGGCGGCACCTCGACCGGACTGCAGGGTGGAATTGTTGACATGCAGGCGCAGCAGACCGTCGCCATTTCGCTCGCCCCACAGCACGGCGCCCGCGTTGGCGGCAGTGACATGGGAGCCGTTGACGATGTCCATCTGGCCCACCAACAGACGCACCCCGAGCCCGCTGAGGTGGGGGCGAGCGGGCGCAGCGACATCGTCCACGTAGATGGAGGTGTTGTCGACCAAGGCATAAGGGGTGTCTCTCGTACTGATGTCGATTCCCTGAGACAGACCGATTCCCACCGATGCTTGAGCGCCCGCATCCAACTCTGCGGCCGTCACGCGAATGACGCTGTTCTTGAGGGTAAGCGAGGTGCTGCCGCCTCTCAGCACCACTTCACCGTTGATCCTGGACGCATTGGCGTCGAGCGAGGATTGTTCCCACAGCTGGATGGCGGCGGTCTGGTTGCCAGAGCGGGTTACCTGCGCATTGTCCAGAAAGACCTGCGAGGTGTCGTCCGCCTGAATCTGTTCGGTCTGGCCACCGTTGACGCTCAGGCGTGAACCATTAATCAATCGCCACGCCTCGATCGCATCGC
Organism: Stenotrophomonas sp. YIM B13575; assembly: GCF_042787595.1. Classification (NCBI taxonomy): domain Bacteria; kingdom Pseudomonadati; phylum Pseudomonadota; class Gammaproteobacteria; order Lysobacterales; family Lysobacteraceae; genus Stenotrophomonas; species Stenotrophomonas sp. YIM B13575. Next base: position 14,295 of record NZ_JBHZOP010000026.1, read on the forward strand.
CGGCGACGACTTCCGCGGTCTGACCATCAAGATCGCCCGCCATCACAGTGGCTGCGGGCAGGGTTGCCAGCGCGACCAGCAGGCTGCGGAGGAGGGGGCGCACGGTGGGCCCGCAGGTTGAACGGGTATCGGCGGCGAGCTTCATGGATGAATCCTTGTGTCAGGGAGGGAGACACGCGCCACCACAACGGCCCAAGCGTATTCAGGTCAGGAGCCGTATAGCCCCCGTTGCCGTGAAAATCCCGTGAGGATAGGGACTTAAAGCGATAGCACGTGTCTTTGTTGGCCGCAGTGTCACCGCCAACGCGCAGCCATCCCATGCAAAAAGTTGCAAAGCGTGCTCAACACCCGGCATCGCTTCAGGCGTCGTCCAGCACTGCGACATTTCGCCGCAGTTGCCTTGCAATGTATTCGATGGTGACAGCGAGGGTGAGGCTCCAGCATGGCGGCGCCTTACACGGAGCCTCCCCTTGCAGAACACCATTCCCCGCCGTCGCGCCTTGGCCGTTGCGCTCGCGATCGCTGTACTCACCAGTCTTCCCGCGACCGCGCAACAGGTCGTGGCCGATGGTGATGAGCAGTTTCCGCCTGCTGGCGATTACCGCACCACGTTGCCGGTAGTGCCGGGCGATCCGTCCGGTCATGCGTTCTACGCCATCAATGGCGGTCGTATTGCTCCTGCTGGACAGGTGAATCTGTCAACTGAGGGGCGTGGGGCGCACGCCGCTCATGCTGAGGGTGCTGGCAGCACCATCACGCTGCAGGGGGGAAGTGTGCTGGTAACCGGGGAGTCGGCGGCCGGGCTGTCTGCAGCGGCCGGCGCCACGGTGCACGCAGTCGGTACCCAGATCGACGCGACCGGACGCGGCGCGCGCGGGATTCTGCTCAACGACGCCAGCGCAGTACTGGATCGTGTGGGCATCCGTTCCAGTGGCGATGGCATCCACATGAACGGCGGCGCGCTGCAGATGCGGGACAGCCATGTGCAGCTGAGCGGACAAGGTCAGCACGGCGTCTATGTCAACGGCGGAATCGCGCGGATACAGGGTAGCCAGATCGAACTGGATGGCGCTGCACATCGTGGTGCATTGGCCACCGGTGGTGCGCAGCTGGACGTTGTGTCATCGCGCATCTCGGGTACTGGATACAGCCTCACCGGCGCAACCGCGCACATCGGCGCGTCGCTGCAGTTGAACGATGTGGACATCGAACTGGAGGGGGACGCCGGCACGGGTGTTTCCCTGGGGGGCAGAGTCGACATCAGCAACAGCCGCATCACGGTCATTGGAGATCACGGACGCGCCGTGGAAGCCTCGCGGGGCGAGTTGAACATCGACAACTCGCGCTTGGCCGCCACCCAAGGCATCCGCGTGATGAATGGTGGCGTGGTGAATCTGCGCGACAGCGAAGTGCACGCGGAGTATCACGCACTGGATCTCAATGGCACTGGCAACCAGGGTGTGGTCGCCAACAGCTCGCTCAGTACCCGCAACGGCACCACGATCTGGATTCCCGGCAGCAGCACGCTGCACCTGAGCAATTCGCATGTGGAAGCCAGTGGAGATCGGGGGTTGGCCGTGGATGTTCGCGGAGGAGAGGTGCAGATACAGCACAGCACGCTGCGGACGCATGGGCAGAGCGCGCACGGCATCTATGCCGATGGCAACAACCGGTCGCGTCCGAAGCTGCAGGTGGACGCGAGCGAGATCTCAACGGTGGGCAATGGCTCCAGTGGTGTGATCGCGCGCCTCGGTGGAAGCGCGCACCTGGTCGACAGTGCGGTCAGCACCACGGGAGTCAATGCGTACGGCGTGCTGGCCGGCGGCACCGGAGAGGTCACGCTCATCAACACCCATGTACGTACCGAAGGTAAGGGTGCATGGGCGGCAGTGATCAACGACAACGGCCACATGACCATCAACGGCGGCTCGCTGGTCAGCGCCGAGCATGGTGGCGTGTGGCTGCGCAGCAGCCGCGACCCGGGCCTGGCCTTGCGCAACGGCGCGGTGGTATCGGGCGGCAATGGCATTGGCCTCGCATTGGATGCTGCCGTGGCCGGGCGCTTCGATGTGGCGCTGGAAGGACGTTCGCAGCTGTTCGGCGACATCGTCATCACCCCCGAGGACGAGGACGCCGGACTGGTGCCGCAGTCGGACGTGCATGTGCGGTTGGCCGACAGCGCCCTGTGGGCAGGTACGTCCACTCTGGTGCAGACCCTGGCGCTGGAAGGCGGCAGCCAGTGGACGTTGACCGGCGACGCCACTGTCGGTGAACTGCAGGCGCGCGACAGTGTGGTGACGTTGTCCGATGGCAGTGGCCGCTTCAATACGCTGACCGTGGACGGCGACCTGCACAGCGAAGGTGCGGCGTTCGTGTTCCAGGGCGCACTGGCCGGCGATGATTCGGCCATCGACCACCTGCATGTGCGCGGCGATACCTCCGGTTATGCCTTGATTGCGGTGAACAACATTGGCGGTGTGGGCGCGCCCACCGTGGATGGCATCCCGCTCATCGAGGTGGACGGTGCATCGCTGGCAAGTTACACCCTGACCGGGCGCGCGGTGGGTGGTGCGTACGAGTACTTCCTGTACCAGGGCGGCATGACCGACCCGACCGATGGCAACTGGTACCTGCGCTCGCAGTGGTTCGATGTCTGCGAGGACGACCCGGCGGCGCCGGGCTGCGCAGTCAATCCGGGGCCGGGCCCAGACCCGGGTGAAGGCGGCGAAGGCGGCGAAGGTGGGGAGGGCGGCGAAGGTGGGGAGGGCATCGATCCGGTCGATCCGATCCGGCCGCCGCCGGTGCTGCGCCCGGAGGCCGGAGCTTATCTGGCCAACCAGTCGGCGGCGGTGAACATGTTCGCCCATCGCCTGGGCGATCGGATTGGTGCACCGAACAGTGGCGACGGGCGGAATGCCTGGGCGCGCATGGGCCGCCAGCAGGCTGACTTCAGCGCGGTGGGCGGCCAGCTGAGCGTGGATGGCTCGACGTCGGTGCTGCAGATCGGCAGTGACCTGCTGCGTCGCGGTGACGTGGTGTTCGGTGTGATGCTGGGCAGTGGCCGCGCCGACAGCAGCGTGGTTTCGCAGCTGACCGGCTATGGTGCCAAGGGCCGCGTGCGCGGCAGTGCCGTGGGCGTGTACGGCACCTGGCTGCAGAGCGGCGGCTGGGATGAGGGGGCGTACGTGGATGCCAACGTGCAGGTCGGACGTTTCGACAACCGCGTGCACGGCGTCGGGCTGGAGCGCGAGAACTACGACGCGCGCATGACCAGTGCCTCGCTGGAAAGTGGCTATACCTTCAACGCGTGGCAGGGTGCATCGTCAGCGCTGTACCTGCAGCCGCAGTTGCAGCTGTCCTACGTGGATTTCCGGGCCGACCGCCATGTGGAAGGCAACGGTACGGTGGTCGATGGTAGTGAGGCAGGCGGCCTGGACGGCCGGGTGGGCGTGCGCGCATTCGGCCGAAGCACGGTGGCCGGTAACGTGGTGCAGCCCTATCTGGGCGTGAACTGGCTGCGCAGCAGCGGTACCAGCACGTTGCAGTTCAACGGTGACACGCTGGGTGCGGATGTGCCGCGCAACCGCTATGAAGTGCAGGCCGGTGCCGAGTTGAAGCTGGGCCAGCGCTGGGGCGTGTGGGGTGGCATGACCGTGCAGCGCGGTGACCATGGTTACCGCAACGTGAGTGGCCAGGCGGGCATGCGCATGGCCTGGTAAGCGGCGAATGCCGGGGTCGGATCCCATTGCGCAGGCAATGGGCTCCGACCCCAACCGTTCCGGCGGGCGGACCTCTGTAGAGCCGCGCCCATGCTCGGCTCACCGCGCGAAGCGCGGCGTTCTTCGTGATCTGACCGGAGAGCAGCCGAGCGTGGGCTCGGCGCTACACATGACGGGGTCAGAGCCCATCGCCGTTGCGATGGGATCCGACCCCGCGCAATCGGTAGCGCCGGGCCACGCCCGGCGGCTGTCACACCGGCGGCAGCACTTTGCCTGGGTTGAGAATTCCGTCCGGGTCCAGTGCGTGCTTGATCGCGCGCATCGCCGCCAACGTCGCCGGGGTGAATGCCTGCGCCATGAAATCGCGTTTGGCCAGGCCAATCCCGTGTTCGCCGGACAGCGTGCCGCCCAACGCCAGCGTCAGTTCGAAGATCTTCGGCAGTGCGGCATGTGCGCGTGCGTTCTCGTCGGCGTCGTCCGGGTGGTAAAGGATGTTGACGTGCAGGTTGCCGTTGCCGGCATGGCCGAAAGTGACGATGGTCAGCGCGTACTCGCGCGCCAATGCCTGCACGCCAGATACGAGTTCCGGAATGCGCGACACCGGTACCACCACGTCTTCGTTGATCTTGCCCGGGGCGACGCTGCGCAGTGCGGGCGACAGCGCCTTGCGTGCGGCCCACAACTGATCGCGCGCGCGGCCTTCCATCGCCACGTCCAGTTCGATCATGCCGTCGCCCTCGGCGGCGGTCGCCAATGCCTGCAGCAGGTAGGGCAGCGTGTCGTGGTCGCCGTCGGCCTCGACCAGCAGCATCGCGCCGGCCTCCGGCACGTCGGCACCGTTGAGGCGCAGCAGCTGCAGGCTGCGTGCGTCCATGAACTCCAATCGCGTGGGCACCACCGGCTGCGACATCAGCCGCGATACGGCAGCGGCGGCCGCATCGGCGTCGCGGTACAGCACGCGCAGGCCCGCCTGGCTGACCGGCAACGGGGTCAGCTTGAGGGTGGCTTCCACGATCAGCGCCAGCGTGCCTTCGCTGCCCACCAGCAGATGGGTGAGGTCGTAGCCGGTGGCATCCTTGGTATACGCGCCGCCGCAGCGGATCACCTCACCGGTGCCGGTGACCGCCACCAGGCCCAGCACGTTGTCGCGGCTGGTGCCGTACTTCACCGCGCGCGGGCCGCCGGCATTGCAGGCCAGGTTGCCGCCGATGCTGCAGATCTCCGCGCTGGACGGGTCCGGTGCCCAGAACAGGCCGTGCGGTGCCAGCGCCTGCTGCAGCGTTCCATTGAGTACGCCTGGCTGCACCACGGCGCAGCGGTCACCGGCACGAATCTCGACGATGCGGTCCATGCGGGTGAACGACAGCACGATGCTGCCGGGCAATGGAACGGCCGCGCCGGTGGTGCCGGTGCCGGCGCCACGCGCAACCAGTGCCACGCCGTGCGTGCGGCAGGCGCGCACCAGCGCCTGTACCTGTTCGATATCTGCCGGCAGTGCCACAGCCATCGGACGTTGGTGGCGCCAGGAGTTGTCCTGCGCGTTCGCCTCCAGCGCGCCGTCATCCATGCGCCAGCCATCGGCACCCAGCAGGGCGGACAGTTCGGCAATCAATGCAGCGGGCAGGGCAGTACTCATGACGGATCTCGTGGGGCAGCAGGGGCGGGTTGAATCAGTTTCCACGCAACAACGGCGCCGACCAGCGGCAGCCACACCCAACGCAGTTCCGACAGCAGCGTGGCCAGGCCGCGCGCGCTGAAGAACTGGGGGGCGAAGGGCGAAACGCGGATCGGCCGCCACGGCGCGAAGAAGCGGTGTTCGCTCCACGGCCAGGCCAGGGCGACGCCCAGCCCGCCGGAGGTCATCGCATCCAGCAGCGGATGGCTGGCGGCGCAGACGAAGACGAACGTCGCCGCTTGAACGGTAGATGCCAACCTTGGTTGGCACAAACCCGCCGACCAAGGTCGGCGACTACCAAAGAACGCCAGCAACGCTGCCAACACCGCCAGCACGCCAGCAAACACCAGCGAATGGCTGGCACCGCGATGGCCGAACGCATCGGCATAGGGAATGTGCAGGGCGAAGGCCAGCACGTCGGCGTCGGGCAGCATGGCGGCGATCACACCCGCGGCCAGCAGGCGCGGCGGAATGCGGCCGCGATCAGCGGCGCACCACAGCGCCAGCGGCACGGCGGCATGGGTGATGATCGACGGCATCAGCAGTCATCCAACCGGAACGCATCGCGCAGCCACCGCAGCTGCGGCGGATCACCACTGGCTTCCACCACATCGAAACGGCAGGGCGCATCGGCCAAGGCAGGATGGTCCTGCAGATACAGCAGGGCGGCATGGGCCAAACGCCTGCACTTGCGAACATCGACCGAGGCCGCGCCGCCACCGAAGTCCTGTCGCGCGCGATAGCGCACTTCCACGAAGACCACGGTGCCGGCGTCATCCATCACCAGGTCCAGTTCACCGCCGCGATAACGCACGTTGCGTGCGCGCGGCTGCAACCCGGCCTGCTGCAGATGCTGCTCGGCGGCGGTTTCCACCGCCGAGCCACGTTGCAGGTGCTCAGCGACCACCGGCGATCGGCATCGGCCGGCCACCGCTGAAGGTCGACCATGCCGGCTGGCGCAGGATGTTGCCGTTGCTGTCCAGGTACAGCGTGCCGGTGGCGCCGTCCAGGCCGCCTTCGGTGGCCAGCTTGTCCAGGTAGGCACTGATCTTCCACGCATCGGCGCCGAAGGCGAACAGGCGGCTGGCCGCACCGCGCGCGCTGGGCAGGGTCTGCGCGACCTGGGCAGCGGACGGCACGCCGGACACGCTGCGCACGTTCCAGGCTTCATTCGGGTAGATGATGCCGTCCAGCGCCACGTCTTCTTCGACCTTGCCGCTGCCGGTGGTCAGCTGCGAGGTACCCACGCGGGTGGCACCACCGGCACCGGCCAGCGCCAGCTGCGGCGCCAGCAGGCGGGCCTGCGGTGCACGTACGGCCAGGAACACGGCATCGACCGCGCCGGCATTCCGAATCTGCGCGCTGACATCCCCCACCGTTTCGCTGACCGCGATGGTGGCGGCGACGCTGCCGCCGCGCTGGGCAAAGCGCTGTGCGAACGCGGCAGCGGCGCGGCGGCCGGTGTCGTCGCTGCTGTTGATCACCAGCGCCTTGCTGCGCTCGCGGCCGCGCATGTATTCGGCTGCGACGATGCCGTCGTCTTCCGGCGCCAGCGAGAAACCGGCACTGCCGGCCGGCGGCGCATCCTTGCCGCGGTTCAGGCCCAGCACCGGCACCGGCAGCTGCTGGCGGCCATACACGGCATCCACTTCGTCACGGCCGAGCGGGCCGACCACGAAGTCGGCACCGGAGGCCACGGCCTTGTCATACGCGGCCAGCGCACCGGCCGGGGTACCGGCGGTGTCGAAGAAGTTGACCTCCGGACGACGGCGGGTTTCACCGTAGTAGGCGCTGAGCAGGCCATCGCGCACCGGCTGCGCGGCGGTGGCCAGGCGGCCGCTGAGCGGCAACAGCACCGCCAGCTTGGCCGGCGGTCGGTAGCCATCGCTCATCGCCGGCGGGCGCTTGCTGGTGTCGAACTGGGCGGCGCCATCGCGATCGAACGGGCGCGGCAGCGGCAGGCCACGCGCGATCAGCGCACGGCCGGCAAAGTTGTACAGCGGGTCATTGGCCGGCAAGGCGGCGGCGCGGCTGCGCAGGGTGGCATCGTCGAGGGTGCCAAGCAGGCCGGAGATCGCGGCCTGGTTCTCGCTGCGCGCGGCACCGGTCAGACCGGCATGTGCACGGGCGCGTTCGGTGGCGGCGCCGAAGGCATCGCCGGTGGCCTGCAGGGCATTGGCGCGGGCCAGGGACCAGCGCGTGCGCAGGCTGGGGTGCACGTTGTCGCCATGATCCTTCAGCAGGGCCAGCGCCTGCGCCGGTTGCTTGTCGGCCAGCGCCAGCTCGGCACTGGCCAGCTGGTAACGCTGCAGGCTGGCACCGTTCACTTGGCGGGCGGTCACCTGGCCCAGCAGACTGCGCGCGCGGGCGCTGTCGCCGGCCAGATGCCAGGCCCAGGCCGCATCGGCCAGGGCGTTGCTGCGGGCACCACCCCGCAGGGTGGCGGCCAGCGCTTCCAGTTGCAGGGCGGCGTCGCGCGGCTTGCCTTGTTCGATCAGCGCCAGCGCCTGGCTCTGGGCCGGCGATTCGGGCGCGCTGACGAGGCTGGTGGTGGCACAACCGGCCAGCAGCATCAACGACAGCGACAGGGCAGAGATGCGTGCGGCGGGCTTGTTCATGATCGGGTCCATGCGATGAGGGCAGCGGCCTTGGCCAGGTACACGCTAGGATTCTACCCTTGCCCCGTGAGTACCGCTGAAATGAGTGTCCCAACCCTGTATGTCGTCGCCACGCCGATCGGCAACCTGGCCGATCTGAGCCCGCGCGCGCAGGAAGTACTGCGTTCGGTGGCGGCCATCTGCGCCGAGGACACCCGCCGCAGCGGCCAGCTGCTGTCCCATTTCGGCATCCAGCAGCCGCTGGTGGCCCTGCACGAGCACAACGAAGAGGCCCTGGCCCAGCGCTTGGTGGCGCGCCTGCAGGCGGGCGAGTCGCTGGCGCTGGTCAGCGATGCCGGCACCCCGCTGGTCAGCGATCCGGGCTTCCGCCTGGTCCGTGCGGCGCGCGCGGCCGGCATCAAGGTCAGCCCGATTCCCGGCGCCTGCGCCGCCATTGCCGCGCTCAGCGTGGCCGGCCTGCCCAGCGACCGCTTCACCTTTGAAGGCTTCCTGCCGGCCAAGGCCAGCGGCCGCCGCGACCGCCTGCAGGGGTTGGCCGGCGAAGTGCGCACGATGGTGTTCTACGAATCCTCGCACCGCATTGCCGAATCCCTGGCCGACATGGCGGCGATCTTTGGCGGCGAGCGCCCGGCCGTGCTGGCGCGTGAGCTGACCAAACTGTTCGAGACCGTGCTGGACGGCGACCTGGCCGGGCTGCTGGCGCAGGTGGAAGCGGACGACAACCAGCGCAAGGGCGAGTTCGTGGTGATGGTGCAGGGCGCTGGCGATGATGCCGAGGCGCAGCTGGCGCACGGCCGCCAGGTCTACGCCAAGCTGAGCGAGCACCTGCCGCCGTCGACCGCGGCCAAGCTGGCCGCCGAGTTGACCGGTGCACCGCGCAAGGCGTTGTACGGCAGTTGATCGGGGTTGGGTGAATCGCAGCCACGCATGGCGTGGCTCTACTGCGGTGCGGCTGGATCCACGCCATTGCGTGTGCACAGTAGATCCACGCCATGCGTGGATGAAGAAACCGCAGACAAGGACGAAAACGATGTCGGCAAAAGGATTTTCACTGGTGTTGGCCATGGCGGTTTCTGCCCACGCCTGGGCAGGCGAGGCGCTCCATCCCGCCGAACTGGGGCCTGGCTTCACCGGCTATGCGCTGTTCGATCCGGGCCTGGTGCAGCTGCAGCAGGGGCCGTATGTGGAGGGCAACCACGCAATGGTCATCTACACGGCGGCGCGGGAAGCAGTGGACCTGGCCGAGGGGTGCCCGCAGGTGGATCCTTCCGCGCGCGAAGAAATCGAGCAGGCCTACCAGCAGATGGCAGCCAGCCAGCACCGGTATGTCAGCGCCCAGCAGTGGACGCAGCTGCGTCAAACGCTTCACGGCAGCTACAAACAGCCGCCGCTGCGTGGCGTGCTGGAATGTGGCGGGTTTGCCTTGCAGGCCCCGTATTTCGATGAACGGCTGGAGGGGCGCCTGCTCGCCCACACCGAGATGTCGCGCTCTGCCAACGGCGCTGTCGATGATCGCGCCGATGCCTTGCGTCCGGCGTTGGGGCTGGGAATGGCGGGAGGCACGCTGGTCAATCACGTGCTCAGCGGCAGCAACGCCGAGCGGGCCGGCCTGCGGGCGAATGACGTGGTGCTGTCGGTGCAGGGCACCGCCGTGGCGACGATCTACGGCATTGAACAGGTCCTTCGCGCATACGCGCCGGGTGACCGCATACAACTGAAGGTGCGCCGCACGGCGTTGGCTCTGGCAACCGGGGCGTCGTCGCAGGAACTGGATATCGCGATGGTGCTGGAATCGCGGGCGGCGTTGCTGGCGCCCGCACAGGCGCGTTGAGCCTGCGGGTGCGCTGTGCAGCCAGGCATGGCGTGGCGCTACTGCCGGGGCGGATGAACCGCGCGCCGTGATCAACCCGGCAGGGCAGGCGCGCGTGCGGTAGAATACGCGCGGCGGAGTCGGCCAGACAGTCGCGTCATCCCTTCGGGGGTGCCGAGGAAAGTCCGGGCTCCATAGGGCAAGGTGCCAGGTAACGCCTGGGCGGCGCAAGCCGACGGAAAGTGCAACAGAAAGATACCGCCTACGTCTTCTTCGGAAGGCCGGTAAGGGTGAAATGGTGCGGTAAGAGCGCACCGCGAGTCTGGCAACAGACCGGTACGGCAAACCCCACCTGGAGCAAGACCAAATAGGGATCCATTGGCGCGGCCCGCGTTGGATCCGGGTAGGTTGCTTGAGCGTTGCGGCGACGTAACGCCTAGAGGAATGACTGTCCACGACAGAACCCGGCTTATCGGCCGGCTCCGCCCCTTCATTCCATCCACAGCCATCCACGCATGGCGTGGAACTACCGGCTTGGGATTTCGGGGTCAGAGCCCTTTCCTGCGGAAAGGGATCCGACCCTGTGCGGTCAGCGGTACTGCCCGGCGGAAATGAACTGCGAGAAGCGCTCGCACCACACCACCACGGTGGTGAACTCATCCACGTCCACATCGGCCGGCACCTCCACCAGGAAGCGGTTGAAGGTCTTGACCTCGCCGATGCGCTGGGCCTTGTCCTTGATCTTCAGGAAGTCGGCCTTGTTGTCGACGAAGTCGTGGACCAGATACACCTTGTAGTCCGGACCGGGACCCATCTTGCCGTCGAAGGCGACCTGGCGGGCGCTGACGCTGACCTTGCCTTCGGCCCAATGCACCGCGTCGCTGCCTTTGAGGTCGCGACGGAAGGTGGTGCGATAGGTGGCGTCGGCCATCGCGGTCTGTACCTGCTCGACCGGCGGATCGTCGGGCGCGATCAGGATGGGCAGGAAATACACGCCCAGGCCGAAGCCAAGGCCGAGGGTGAGTACGTGGGTGGCGAGCAGGATGAGGATGCGGCGCACGGGGCCTCCTTGTGGCTGTGGATCGCGCGGCAGGGCGCCGGGCAGGACCACCTTGGGAGGCTGAGGGCGACATTTATAGACACAGTGCCGAAGGCGAAAAGGGCACAGCGGGGTGCCTGTGGTGCTGCAGCCCTTGTGGCAGAGGCGGGTATTGGTCGCGCCCGGACGCTGAATGACGCGTTTGGTCTGTTCCGCCAACGGCTCATTCGATGCAGAACACGACACGCCGAGCGCTGGCACCACCCTTCCGGTCAGAAAATGACGTGACTCTGCCCGCTGGGTACACCCTGCGGCCCAAAGCGGCGCTCGTGGATTTCGCCGTGGCCGTTCGCGTCAATCAGCAGCACGGTGCTGGCGCGGGTGCCGTAGTCGTCGCCGCGGATGAAGGCGGGGCTGAGCCAGCGTTCGCGCTCCAGGCCGATGCCGGTATCGGGCAGGTCGCTGTCGGCCGGGCGGTGTTCGTCGGCCAGGGCATTCCACAGTGGGGCCAGATCCCTTTCCGCTTGGGAAAGGGATCTGGCCCCGTCCTGTTCCAGCCAAGCGGAAAGCGCGTCCATCAACCGTCGGGTCTTCGGCCAGGGCGCGTCGATAGCGCCATTGGACATGCCATGTACGCCTGGACCAAGCGTCTGCCGTTCGGCCGGGTGGTTGCCCAGGTATTCCAGGCTGTGGCCATCGGCCAGCAGCAGGTTGAACGGGGCGTAGGCCGCGGAGATTCCGGCCAGACGTTCTATATGCGTGCCCGCCGGATCGCGGCCACGCAGGTAGTCGGCCACCAGGGCGCCACGTGACGGCCCGGTCTGGGACGCCTGCGGATCGCGGACGTTGGTCACCACCGCCATCCGGCCGCCGGCACCGACGCCGGCCCAGCCGCCGCCGGAGCGCAGGTCGCGCCCGCCGATGACGGACGTCTCATCCTGCCAGGGGGCCAGGGCCGCGGTGGGGCGGGCGTGGAACTCATCACGGTTGCCGGCCATGACCAACCGCCAGCGCGGGTGGTGCAACCAGCCAAGAGCAAGCAGGCACATGGGGCCATTGTGCCCGGTTTGCGCAGAGCGGCGTCGCTTTCGGCCCGATCTGGATGAATGCGCAGGCCATGTTTCACGCGCCCTCCACACCCCTGAACTTCCGTTCAATCTCAAAAATTGAGACGGATCAGCAACTTGTGGATAAACCTTGAACAACTCTCTAAACATCGGCGCAAGCCATTGATGCGGCTGGCGATTTCCCTGCTGAAAAGTTGTTGACAACCCTTGGGCCGCTGCTAAGGTGGGCATCAGAGGGAAATCCGGGTGTTTTGTGGATTTTCGTGGTTCAATGTTTCACCGGGCGAAGGATAAGGTGCAGGCGTCGTGTTCCAGGGCGAGACGGCCATCACAGTTGACGACAAAGGACGCATGGCGGTTCCCACCGCTCACCGCGACCTGGTTGCGCGCGTCAGCAACAACCGTCTCGTATTGACCTACAACCCCTTCGAGTCCGGCTGCCTGTGGCTGTATGCCGAGTCGGAATGGGAGCGGGTACGCGACGACGTCATGTCCAAACCCAACACACAGCGCGTCGTACGTCTGCTGCAGCAGAAGCTGGTCGGTTCAGCCGCCCACCTGGAGCTGGACGGCAACGGTCGCATCAGCATTCCCGCCAGCCACCGCGGTGCGGTGGGCATTGAGAAGAAGGCGGTATTGCTCGGTATGGGCGACAAATTCGAATTGTGGAGCGAGCAGGCGCATCGGGCCCTGATCCAGCAGACGTTGTCTGATGAGGATCTGGGTGATGGGTTGCTCGACCTGAAGTTGTGAGCCGGGGTGCCCGGATGCGCCCAGAAGCGCAGACCGGTCACCTTCCGGTGTCGCAGTCGCCGGCGGTGCATCTGCCGGTCCTGTACACCCAGGTCCTGGAAGGCCTGAGGGTGATCGAAAACGGACGTTATCTGGATGGCACGTTCGGTCGTGGCGGTCATGCACGTGGCGTGCTCACCCAGCTCGGTCCCGAGGGACGCCTGCTGGTCATGGACAAGGATCCGGAAGCCATTGCCGTTGCCGAGCGCGATTTCGCGCCGGACCCGCGCGTGTCGATCTTCCGCGGCAGCTTCGCCCAGCTGCTGCAGTGGAACGAGACCGCCGAAGGCCTGGACGGCGTGCTGTTCGACCTTGGCGTGTCCTCGCCGCAGCTGGATGTCGCCGAGCGTGGTTTCAGCTTCGGCAAGGACGGCCCGCTGGACATGCGCATGGACCCGGACAGTGGCGAAAGCGCTGCGCAGTGGATCAACCGCGTGGAAGATCGTGAGATCGCCGACGTGCTGTGGACCTACGGCGAAGAGCGGCAGAGCCGGCGCATCGCCCGCGCCATCGTGGCCCGCCGTGAGAAGCAGCCGTTCACCCGCACCGCCGAACTGGCCGAGCTGATCGCCTCGGTGATGCCGCGTGGCAAGGACAAGATCCACCCGGCCACGCGCAGCTTCCAGGCCATCCGCATCCACATCAACCGCGAACTGGCCGATCTGGAAGCCGGGCTCGATGCGGCGGTGGAGCGCCTGAAGCCCGGTGGCCGGTTGGCGGTGATCAGCTTCCACTCGCTGGAAGACCGCATCGTCAAGCAGTACATGAACCGCCTGGCCAAGGCGCCGCCGGCCAACCGCCGGCTTCCCGAGGCGCAGGCATTCGTGCCGACGCTGGACCTGATCGGTGGCGCCATCAAGGCCACCGACGAAGAGCTGGCGATGAACCCGCGCGCCCGCAGCGCCGTGCTGCGTGTGGCCCAGAAGCGGGAGGCCGATGCATGAGCCGGCTGCTGCTGATCATCCTGTTGGCCTGCACCGTGGCCTCGGCGATCGGCGTCGTGTTCGTGCGTCACCGTCACCGGCAGACGTTCATTGAACTGTCGCGCGCCGAGCGCGCGCGCGATGACCTGAACATCGAATTCGGCCGCCTGCAGCTGGAGCAGGCGACCCTGGCCGAAGCCAACCGCGTGGACAGCATCGCCCGCGAAAAGCTCGGCATGAAGTTCCCCGAGGCCGCCGACGTCGTGGTGGTGCGCCCATGAGCAAGACCGGCCGCAACCGTCCCCGCAACGCCTTCAACCTGCGCCAGCGCCTGCGCTGGGTGGCTCTGGCACTCGGCCTGTGCTCGGTGTCGCTGGTCGGTCGTGCCGCCTACGTGCAGATCATCAACAGCGACTTCTACCAGCGCCAGGGCGAAGCGCGCTACCTGCGCGAACTGCCGATCAAGACTTCGCGCGGCATGATCACCGACCGCAACGGCGAGCCGTTGGCCGTGTCCACGCCGGTCGCCTCGATCTGGGTCAACCCGCAGGACCTGCTGCGTTCGCCCGAGCGCATTCCCGAGCTGGCGCAGGCCGTGGGCATGTCGGTGGACGAGCTGAGCAGCCGCCTGTCGCAGAAGTCGGACAAGGAATTCATGTACCTGCGTCGCCGGATCAATCCGGACGAGGCAGAGCGCGTGGTCGCCCTGAAGATTCCGGGCGTGGCGGCACAGCGCGAGTTCCGCCGCTTCTACCCGCAGGGTGAAGCGATGGCGCACGTGCTGGGCTTCACCAACATCGACGACCGCGGCCAGGAAGGTCTGGAGCTGGCGTTCGACGAATGGCTGCGTGGCAAGCCCGGCGGCAAGCGGGTGATCCGCAACCGCAAGGGCGAGACCGTCGAAAGCGATCTGCTGCGTGCCGCCGAGCCGGGCAAGGACCTCACCCTCAGCATCGACCGCCGCATCCAGTACCTGGCCTTCAAGGAACTGCGCAATGCGCTGGTGGCCAACAAGGCGGCCGGCGGCTCGATGGTGATCATGGACGTGACCACCGGCGAGATCCTGGCCATGGTCAACCTGCCGACCTACAACCCGAATTCGCTCAACGGCGCGGTGCCGGACACGCGCCGCAACCGTGCGGTGACCGATCTGGTCGAGCCGGGTTCGACGATGAAGCCGCTGACCATCGCCACGGCGCTGCAGGCCGGGGTCGTGACCAAAGACACCGTGATCGACACCAACCCGGGCTACATGCAGGTTGCCCGCTTCACCATCCGCGACGTGCCGCGCAACAACGGCGTGCTGAACGTCACCGGCGTGATCACCCGCAGTTCCAACATCGGCGCGGCAAAGGTCGCGGCGAAGATGCCGGACCAGGTGTTCTACGATGGCGTGCGCCGCTTCGGCTACGGCTCGGTGCCGCACAGTGGTTTCCCGGGTGAATCCGGCGGCGTAGTGCGACGCCCGGCCAACTGGGACGGTGCCACCAAGACCACCATGTCCTATGGTTATGGCCTGAATGTCACGCCGCTGCAGATCGCCACCGCCTATTCGGCGCTGGCCAACGGCGGCAAGTTGATCGCGCCGACCTTCGTCAAGGGCCAGCGCAACGAGGCACATCAGATCATCGACGAGAACGTCGCCAAGCAGGTGGTGGCGATGATGGAAACGGTGGTCACCCAGGGCGGCGCCAAGCAGGCGGCGGTGCTCGGCTATCGCGTGGCCGGCAAGACCGGTACCGCGCGCAAGACCGGCCCCGGTGGTTACGAGCGTGGCCACTACAACGCGCTGTTCGCCGGCGTGGTGCCGGCCACCAATCCGCGGTTTGCCACCGTCATCGTCATCAACGACCCGCAGGGCGGCAAGTTCTACGGCGGCCTGGTGTCGGCGCCGGTCTATCACAACGTGATGGAAGGCACCCTGCGCCTGATGGACGTGCCGCTGGACGACCTGCAGTCGTGGCTGGCTGCCCAGCAGTCCGGAAAGATCGGCCATTCGGCCTCGGTGCTGCCGGTGCCGCCAGCTGAAGCCGCACTGCCGGCGGATGCCGCCGCTGAATTCGATGCCGCGCTGCCCAGCGCGCAATCCCATGTGCCACCCGCTACGGGAGGCACGCAATGAGCCCTTCGATGTTGCTTTCGCAGTTGCTTCCGGACGTGGCCCTGGCGGGCCATGATCCCGTTCTGACCGGCCTGGTGCTGGACAGCCGTGCCGTGCGCCCCGGCAATGCCTTCGTCGCCATCGCCGGTTTCGGCGCGCATGGCCTGGGCTTTGTCGAGCAGGCGCGCGCAGCCGGTGCCGGCGCCATCCTGTTCGAAGCACCGGCGCCCGCCGAACTGCCTGCACCGGCCGATGCCATCGCCGTGCCGGACCTGCGTGCGCGCTTGGGTGCGATGGCCGACCAGTTCCATGGCGCGCCTTCGCGGGCGATGACCATGGTTGGCGTGACCGGTACCAACGGCAAGACCTCCACCGTGCAGCTGCTGGCCCAGGCCTGGCACCTGCTCGGTACGCCCAGTGGCAGTATCGGCACGTTGGGCGCCGGACTTTATGGTGCGGTCGAGCCGACCGGTTTCACCACCCCGCTGGTGCTGCAGATGCATGCGCTGCTGGCACAGCTGCGCGACGACGGCGCGCGTGCGGTGGCGATGGAAGTCAGCTCGCACGCGCTGGACCAGGGCCGCGTGGATGCCGTGCACTACGACGTGGCGGTGTTCACCAATCTCACCCGCGATCACCTCGATTACCACGGCGACATGGCCAGCTACGGCGCGGCCAAGGCGCGGTTGTTCCACCGCCCGGGCCTGAAGGCGGCGGTAATCAATCTTGACGATGCGTTCGGTCGCCAGCTGTTCGCCGGCCTGCCGGCGGGCGTGCAGGCCATCGGCCTGAGCTCGCGCGGTGCCGACGGCGCCAGCGTGCGCGCCGACGCGCTGCAGCTGGATGGCCGCGGCATCGGTTTCGAGCTGATCATCGACGGCCAGCGCGCTGCGGTGCAGTCGCCGCTGCTGGGCCGCTTCAACGTGGACAACCTGCTGGCCGTGGCCGGCAGCCTGCATGCGCTGGGGCATCCGCTGCCGCGCATTGCCGAGGTGCTGTCGGCGCTGCAGCCGATCCGTGGCCGCATGAACCGCCTCGGCGGCGAGGACGGCCTGCCAACCGTGGTGGTCGACTACGCACACACCCCCGATGCGCTGGAACAGGCACTGGACAGCCTGCACGGCCACCTGCAGGGCACGCTGTTCTGCGTGTTCGGCTGTGGCGGCGAGCGCGATACCGGCAAGCGTCCGCAGATGGCTGCGATTGCCGAACGTCTGGCCAACCAGGTCATCGTCACCGACGACAACCCGCGTGGCGAAGATGGCGACGTGATCGTGGCCGACATCCTGGCCGGCTTCGCTGATGCCTCCACCGTGACCGTGCAGCGCAACCGCGCGCGTGCGATCGGCCTGGCGGTGAAGCGCGCCGGTGCCGGCGACATCATCCTGATTGCCGGCAAGGGCCATGAGCCGTACCAGGAAGTGAATGGCGTGCGCCATGACTTCGACGACACCGAAGTGGCCGCCGCGGCACTGGCCGCCAAGACCGGCGTTCTAGCAGCGACGCGCATGGATGCGCTAGTGGCCCGGCCGCAGGACGCGGAAGAGGGCCCGCAGGCCGGGGAGGGCGCGGCATGAAGCGCACCCTGCTTTCGCTGATCGCCCACTGGGCCGGTGGCGAGATCCACGGCGACGACGTAGCCATCGATGCCATCAGCAACGATACCCGCGGCCTTGGCCCGGGCAGCCTGTACGTGGCGCTGCGTGGCGAACGCTTCGACGGCCATGACTTCGCCGCTGATGCGCAGGCACGAGGCGCCAGCGCGCTGCTGGTCGAGCGCCTGCTGCCGCTGGACCTGCCGCAGGTGCTGGTGGCCGACAGCGAGCGCGCGCTGGCGAAGATCGCCGCCGGCATGCAGCGCGACCGTGCCACCGAACTGTTCGCCATCACCGGCAGCAACGGCAAGACCAGCGTCAAGAGCCTGCTGCTGGCGATCCTGCAGCAGGTGGCCCAGCACGCGCACAAGGTGGTCTATGCCAACCCGGGCAACCGCAACAACGAGATCGGCCTGCCGCTGGCAGTGATCGACGCACCGGAAGATGCCGACTACGCCGTATACGAGATGGGCGCCGGCAAGCCGGGCGACATCGCCTACCTGACCGACATCGCGCGCCCGCGCTATGCCCTGGTCAACAACATCGCCCCGGCCCACCTGGAGCGGATGGGCAGCCTGCTCGGCGTGGCCGTGACCAAGGGCGCGATCTACGCCGCACTGCCGGCCGATGGCGTGGCGGTGATCAATGTCGACGACGCCTACGGGCGCTGGTTCGAACAGCATTTCATCGGTACCCCGGCACGTTGCCGGGTGCTGCGCTATGGCCTGGAACACACCGCCGACGTCACCGCGCGCGACATCCGCGCCGGTGCGCAGGGCAGCCGCTTCACCCTGGTCACGCCGATGGGCGAGGCGGGCGTGGTGCTGGGTCTGCCGGGTCGCCACAACATCAGCAATGCACTGGCCGCCGCCAGCCTGGCGCTTGCCGCCGGCATCGAACTGTCACTGGTCGCCACCGGCCTGGCCGAAGCGCAGCCGGTGCCGGGCCGCCAGATCGCCCATCAGCTGCACAACGGCGCGGTGCTGGTGGACGACAGCTACAACGCCAACCCCGGTTCGCTGGCCGCCGCCATCGACGCACTGGCCGCCGCACCGGAAGAGGGCTGGCTGGTGCTGGGCGACATGCGCGAACTCGGTCCCGATGCCGAGGCGCTGCATGCACAGGCGGGTCTCCGCGCGCGTGCCGCCGGCCTCAAGCGCCTGTATGCGCTGGGTCCGCTCAGCGCTGCCGCTGCGGCCGCGTTTGGCGAGGGCGGACGTCATTTCACCACCCATGACGCGCTGTCGCAGGCGCTGAAGGACGAGCTGCACGCCGGCGTGCGCTGCCTGGTCAAGGGTTCCCGTGGCAGCGCCATGGACACGATTGTCAAAGCGCTGCTGGCGCAAGGAGAGGAATCCCCGCATGTTGTATGAACTGGCTCGATGGTTGCAGCAGTTGGAGAGCCTGTTCGGGCTGTTCAACTACCAGACGTTCCGCGCCATCCTTGCCGCGTTGACGGCGCTGTTCCTGTCGCTGTGGCTTGGCCCGGCGATGATCCGCAAGCTTGCCCAGTTCAAGGGCGGCCAGCCGATCCGGACCGATGGTCCGCAGACCCATTTCTCCAAGGCCGGTACGCCGACCATGGGCGGTTCGCTGATCCTGCTCACCGTCACCCTGTCGGTGCTGATGTGGGCCGACCTGCGCAACCGCTACGTGTGGCTGGTGCTTGCGGTGATGCTGTGCTTCGGCGCCATCGGCTGGTACGACGACTGGATCAAGATCGTCCGCCGCGACCCGAACGGCCTGAAGTCGCGCTGGAAGTACCTGTTGCAGTCGATCTTCGGCCTGGCCGCGGGCATCTTCCTGTTCCAGACCGCCGACGTGCCGGCGGCGCTGACCTTCTATATCCCGATGTTCAAGTCGGTGGCGCTGCCGCTGGCCGGCATCGGCTTCGTGGCCATCGCCTATTTCTGGATCGTCGGCTTCTCCAACGCGGTCAACCTGACCGACGGCCTGGATGGGCTGGCGATCATGCCGACCGTGCTGGTGGCCTGCGCGCTGGGCGTGTTCGCCTATGCCTCGGGCAACGCCGTGTTCGCCAACTACCTGCAGATCCCGCAGATTCCGGGCGCCGGTGAGCTGGTCATCATCTGCGCGGCAATCGCTGGCGCAGGGCTGGGCTTCCTCTGGTTCAACACCTATCCGGCCATGGTGTTCATGGGCGATATCGGCGCGCTGTCGCTGGGCGCGGTGCTGGGCACCATCGCGGTGATCACCCGCCAGGAACTGGTGCTGGTGATCATGGGCGGCGTGTTCGTCATCGAAACGCTGTCGGTGATGATCCAGGTCGCCTCGTTCAAGCTGACCGGCAAGCGCGTGTTCCGCATGGCGCCGATCCACCACCACTTCGAGCTGAAGGGCTGGCCGGAGCCGCGCGTGATCGTGCGCTTCTGGATCATCTCCGTCGTGCTGGTGCTGATCGGCCTGGCCACGTTGAAGGTACGCTGATGAATGACCTGTCGCACCAGGCAACACGCCTTGAGGCCATCGGTGGCAGCTACGACAAGTGGCTGCTCGGCGCGATGATCGCGCTCACCGGGCTGGGCGTGGTGATGGTCGCGTCCAGTTCGATCGCGTTGATGAGCAGCCCGTTCTACTACCTCAACCGCCACCTGATCTTCCTGGCGGTCGGCATCGTGCTGGCGATCATGGCCGCGCGCACCGAGCTGAAGACCATCGAGCAGTACAACCAGATGCTGCTGCTGGGCTGCTTCGCGCTGCTGGTGGTGGTGTTCGTTCCCGGCCTGGGCAGCAGCGTCAACGGCGCCCGCCGCTGGATCAACCTGGGCATCTCCAAGTTCCAGACGGTCGAAGCGGTGAAGGTGCTCTACATCGTCTGGCTGTCCAGCTACCTGGTGCGCTTCCGCGACGAGGTCAACGCCACCTGGCCGGCGATGCTCAAGCCGCTGGGCGTGGCCGGTGCGCTGGTGGTACTGCTGCTGCTGCAGCCCGACTTCGGTTCGTCCACCCTGCTGCTGGCGATCACCGCCGGCATGCTGGTGCTGGGCGGGGTGAACATGCCGCGCATGTCGATGCCGGTGGTGATCGGCCTGGTGGGCATGAGCGCGCTGGCGATCATCGAGCCGTACCGCATGCGCCGCATCACCTCCTTCCTCGACCCGTGGGCCGACCAGCAGGGCGACGGCTACCAGCTGTCCAACGCGCTGATGGCGGTGGGGCGTGGCGAGTGGACCGGCGTCGGCCTGGGCAACTCGGTGCAGAAGCTGTACTACCTGCCCGAGGCGCACACCGACTTCATCTTCTCGGTCACCGCCGAGGAATTCGGTTTCCTCGGCACCTGCACGATCGTGGCCCTGTATGCGCTGCTGGTCGGCCGCACGTTCTGGCTGGGCATGCGCTGCGTGGAAATGAAGCGCCACTTCTCCGGCTACATCGCCTTCGGCATCGGCCTGTGGATCAGCATGCAGACCTTCGTCTCGATCGGCGTGAACCTGGGCATCCTGCCGACCAAGGGCCTGACCCTGCCGCTGATTTCGTCGGGCGGTTCGTCTGTGCTGATGACCTGCGTGGCGATGGGCCTGCTGCTGCGCGTGTCGTATGAGCTGAAGCGTGCCGAGCGCCGCCAGGCCGTGCGCATGGGCGCCGCCGACGACGTTGCTGGCCCGGCTCCGGCCGAGGCGCCAGCCGCACCGGTGGCGAAGAAGGTGCCGATGGCCGCCGAACCGGCCGCTGCCGAGTCGGCTGCCGTGCGCGGCACCAGCCGCCTGCAGTCGCGCGTCGAACCTACCTTCGGGAGGCTCGGATGAGCGCGGTCCAGAACAACGCCCGGCCGGTGATGATCCTGGCCGGTGGTACCGGCGGGCACATCTTCCCGGGCCTGGCCGTGGCCCGCGTGCTGCGCGCGCGTGGCGTGCCGGTCACCTGGATGGGTGCTGATGGCGCCATGGAAACCCGTCTGGTTCCGCAGCACGACATCCGCATCGATACGCTGGCCATCACTGGTCTGCGTGGCAAGGGCAAGCTGGCCCTGCTCGCCGCGCCGTGGCGCCTGATGCGCGCGCTGCGTGCCGCCGGCCTGATCATCCGTGATCGCCAGCCGCGTGCGGTGGTCGCCTTCGGTGGCTTTGCCTCCGGTCCCGGTGGCATGGCCGCGCGCCTGCACGGCCTGCCGCTGATCGTGCACGAACAGAACCGCGCGCCGGGCCTGACCAACCGCATCCTGTCGCGCTACGCGCGCCGCCTGCTGACCGGGTTCCCGGGCACCTTCGCTGCACGCGAGGAATTCGTGGGCAACCCGGTGCGCGCCGAAATTGCCGCGGTCGCGCCGCCGCAACAGCGGCTGGCCGATCGCAGCGGTCCGCTGCGCCTGCTGGTGCTGGGCGGCAGCCAGGGTGCTCGCGCGCTCAACAGTGGTGTGCCGCAGGCACTGGCCGCGCTCGGTGCGCAGGTGCCGGTGGTGGTGCGTCACCAGAGCGGCGAGAAGCTGCATGCCGAAGCGGTCGAGGCCTATGCCAAGGCGGGCGTGCAGGGCGACGTGACGCCGTTCATCGCCGACATGGCCGAAGCCTTTGCCTGGGCCGACCTGGTGGTGTGCCGTTCCGGCGCGTCCACGCTGGCCGAACTCTGTGCGGTCGGCATCGGTAGCGTGCTGGTGCCATTCCCCGCTGCTGTCGACGATCACCAGACCCGCAATGCGGAGTATCTGGTCGAGCGCGACGCGGCCGTGTTGCTGAAGCAGGATGAAACGCTGGCAGACGGCATTGCCGCGCTGCTGCTTGATCTGTCCGAAAATCCCGCCCGCCGCATGCAGATGGCGCAAGCCGCGCGTGCCCTGGCCAAGGTCGATGCCGCCGAGCGCATCGCCGATATCATTCTCGAGGAAGCTGTATGAAGAAGGCACGCTCCAGCGCCTGCCCTGCGCGAGGCCGCGCATGATCCGCCGCCTGCATGACACCAACGATCTGGTGCGCGCGTTCCCGCGCGTGCATTTCGTCGGCATCGGTGGCACCGGCATGAGCGGCATCGCCGAAGTGATGCTGACGCTGGGCTACGAAGTGTCCGGTTCGGACAACGCCGACAACACTGCCACCCGCCGCCTGGCCGGCCTGGGCGCGCGCATCATGCGCGGCCATTCCGCTGCCAACGTGCTGGGCACCGACTGCGTGGTGGTCTCCAGCGCGATCCGCGAGGACAACCCGGAGCTGATGGAAGCGCGCAGCCAGCGCATCCCGATCATGCCGCGCGCGGCGATGCTGGCCGAACTGATGCGCTTCCGCCGCGGCATCGCCGTGGCCGGTACCCATGGCAAGACCACCACCACCAGCCTGACCGCTGCGGTGCTGAGCGAAGGCGGGCTGGATCCGACCTTCGTGATCGGTGGCCAGCTGCTGGCAGCCGGTGCCAACGCCAAGCTCGGCGGTGGCCAGTGGCTGGTGGCCGAGGCCGACGAGAGCGATGGCAGCTTCCTGCGCCTGAACCCGTTGATGTCGATCATCACCAACATCGATTCCGACCATCTGGAGAACTACGGCAACGACTTCGCCCGCGTGCAGGCGGCGTTCGCCGAGTTCCTGCAGCGCCTGCCGTTCTACGGCCTGGCAGTGCTGTGCATCGACGATCCGGAAGTGGCCGCACTGGCCGCCAAGACCCCGCGCCATGTGATGAGCTACGGCATGAGCCCGCAGGCCGACGTGCGCGCCGAGAACGTGGTGCAGGAAGGTTCGCGCATGCGCTTCACCCTGCGTCTGCCGCAGGGCACCAGCCAGGAAGTGGTGCTGGCGCTGCCGGGCAAGCACAACGTGCTCAACGCGCTGGCCGCTGCGGCGGTGGGTTGGCAGCTGGGCGTGTCTCCGGACACGATCGCGCGTGCGCTGGCCAGCTTCGCGGGCGTCGGTCGCCGCTTCAACGATCTGGGCGAAGTGACCACCGCCAGCGGTGCCAAGGTCCGCATCATCGACGACTACGGTCACCATCCGAGCGAGCTGGAAGCGGTGTTCGCTGCCGCGCGTGGCGGCTGGGCCGACAAGCGCCTGGTGGTGGCCTTCCAGCCGCACCGTTACAGCCGTACCCGCGATCAGTTCGACAAGTTCGCCGCGGTGCTGTCGAGCGTCGATGCACTGGTGCTGAGCGAGGTCTATCCGGCCGGTGAAGAGCCGATCGCCGGTGCCGATTCGCATGCGCTGGCCCGCGCCATCCGCGCGCGCGGCCGCAGCGAGCCGGTGGTGGTCGGCAAGGCGTCCGAGCTGGCAACCGTGCTGCCGGACGTGCTGCAGGACGGTGATCTGCTGCTGATGATGGGTGCCGGCGACATCGGCGCCGTCGCCAGCCACATTGCCGTGGAAGGCTTCAAGGCGGAGGGCGAGGCGTGAGCGCGCTGACCTTCCCGCCGCTGCGCAGCACCGACCCGACCGTGTTCGGCCGCGTCGCGGTGCTGCTCGGTGGCAGCTCCAGTGAACGCGAAGTGTCGCTGGATTCGGGCCGCAACGTACTGGAAGCGCTGCAATCGCGCGGCGTCGATGCGGTCGCCATCGATGGCATTCCGGCGCTGGCCAAGGCGCTGGCGGCCGGCGGCATCGATCGCGTGTTCAACATCCTGCACGGCCACAACGGCGGTGGTGAGGACGGCATCGTGCAGGGCCTGATGGACGCCTTCGGCGTGCCCTACACCGGTTCCAACGTGCTGGGCTCGGCATTGAGCATGGACAAGATCCGCACCAAGCAGGTGTGGCTGTCGCTGGGCCTGCCGACCCCGCAGTATCGGAAGGTCGATGCCTCCACGGTGCACGCGCTGGCCGCCGAGCTCGGCCTGCCGGTGGTGGTCAAGCCGGCCAATGAAGGCTCCAGCGTGGGCATCAGCCGGGTCACCGACGACGCCGGCCTGGACGAAGCGGTGGCCCTCGCCGCGCGCTACGACGGCCAGCTGCTGATGGAACAGATGGTGGTGGGTGACGAGCTGACCGTGGCCATCCTCGGCGATGTCGCGCTGCCGTCGATCCGCATCGTGCCCAAGGGCCAGTGGTACGACTACAACGCCAAGTACATCGCCGAAGACACCCAGTACCTGTGCCCGGGCCTGGACGGTGAGGACGAAGCAGAGATCCGCCGCATCGCGCTGGCGGCCTTCCGCGCCGCAGGTTGCCGTGGCTGGGGGCGCGTCGATGTGATGCGTGACCGCACCAGCGGTCGCTTCTTCCTGCTGGAAGTGAACACCGCGCCGGGCATGACCAGCCACTCGCTGGTGCCCAAGGCGGCCGGGCAGGCCGGCATCAGCTTCGAAGAACTGGTGTGGCGCGTGCTGGAACAGACCCTGGAGGCATCGCACGCATGAACGCGGTGCTGCGCATCTTCGTCTGGCTGTTGGCCCTGTCGGTGGTTGCACTGCCGGTGGTGGCCGTGGTCAATGGCTGGGTTGGCGCCGAGCGCTGGCCGCTGGCGAAGCTGCGCGTGCACGGTGAGTTCAAGCGGGTACCGCCGGAACAGCTGCAGCAGGTGCTGCTGCCGTATGCACATGCCGGCTTCTTCGCGGTGAAGCTGCAGGACGCGCAGGACGCACTGGAAAAACTGCCGTGGGTGGAAAGCGCGCAGGTGCGCAAGCAGTGGCCGGACGTGCTGGAAGTGACGCTGGTCGAGCACAAGCCGTTCGCGCGCTGGGGCGAAGGTCGCCTGCTGTCCGAGCAGGGCAAGCTGTTCCCCACGCCGAAGAAGCTGGCCGACCTGCAGCTGCCCGAGCTGGATGGCCCGGACAGCCAGACCGAGGAAGTGGTCAAGCTCTACAACGATTCGCGCGCGCTGTTCGCGCCGGCTGGCGTCGATGTGCGCCGGCTGACCATGGACGCGCGCGGCAGCTGGTCGTTGCTGCTGAGCAACGGCACTGAAGTGGTGGTCGGCCGCGACGATGCGCGTTCGCGCCTGCAGCGCTTCGTGCGCGTGCTGCCGCAGCTGGCCAACCAGGCCGCGCCGATCGAGCGCGCCGACCTCCGATATACCAATGGTTTCACGCTGAGCTGGGGCACTCCGGCCGCCCCCGCCAATGCACCGGGCACCCCGGCACGAAGGACGCAGGAAAGAACATGAATCGCAAGGGTGACAAATCGCTGATCGTCGGCCTGGATATCGGCACCTCCAAGGTGGTGGCGCTGGTGGGCGAGTATTCGCCGGGCAACCCGATCGAAGTGATCGGCATCGGCTCGCACGAGTCGCGCGGTCTCAAGCGCGGCGTGGTGGTGGATATCGAATCGACCGTGCAGTCGATCCAGCGTGCGGTCGAAGAAGCCGAGCTGATGGCCGGCTGCGAGATCCGCTCGGTGTATGCCTCCATCTCCGGTAACCACGTGCAGTGCAAGAACTCGCCCGGCATCGTGCCGATCCGCGACGGCGAAGTGACCTGGGGCGACCTGGATCGCGTGCTTGATGCGGCCAAGGCGGTGGCGATCCCGGCCGACCAGAAGATCCTGCATGCGATCCCGCGCGAGTACGTGCTGGATGATTCGCAGGAAGGCATCCGCAACCCCGTCGGCATGACCGGCGTGCGCCTGGAGGTGCATGCGCACCTGGTGGTGTGCGCGCAGTCGGCCGCCGCCAACATCAGCAAATGCGTGCAGCGCTGCGGCCTGCAGGTGGACGACCTGGTGCTGTCCTCGCTGGCCTCCAGCGTGGCGGTGCTGACCGCCGACGAGCGCGAGCTGGGCGTGGTGCTGGTCGACATGGGCGCCGGCACCACCGACATCGCGGTGTTCGTGCAGGGCGCGATCTGCCACACCGCCTCGCTGCCGATCGCCGGCGACCACGTGACCAACGACATCGCGCACATGCTGCGTACGCCGACCCCGGAAGCCGAGCAGATCAAGGTGCGCTACGCGTGTGCCCTGGCCCAGCTGGCCACCGCCGAGGAAAGCATCCAGGTGCCGTCGGTCGGTGATCGTCCGCCGCGCCGCATGCCGCGCCACGCGCTGGCGCAGGCCGTGCAGGGCCGCTACGAAGAGATCTTCGAAATGGTGCAGGCCGAACTGCGCCGCTCCGGCTTCGAGGAACTGGTGCGCGCCGGCATGGTGCTGACCGGTGGTGCCTCGAAGATGGAAGGCGTGGTCGAACTGGCCGAGGAAATGCTGCAGATGCCGGTGCGCGTGGGCATTCCGCAGCACGTCACCGGGCTGGGCGAAGTGGTGGGCAACCCGGTGCATGCCACCGGCGTGGGCCTGCTGCTGATGGGCAGCCAGATCGAGCATCCGCGCCGGCCGTCGCTGCCGACCGGTCGCGCCGGAAGCATGTTCAAGAAACTCAAGACCTGGTTCCGCGGCGAATTCTGACGCGGAACCTGCACTACCCGGGCTCGCCCGGTTGCAACACCGGCAACACGACGCAACACCGGCAACACATAACCCACACAGCCGCAACGACGGCATGCAGCACGAAGGCAGGACGCCCGAAGGCCCATGCAATCGAAAGCGGATACAACGAGGACACGGACATGGCGCATTTTGAACTGATCGAAAAGATGGCACCCAATGCGGTGATCAAGGTGGTTGGCGTGGGCGGCGGCGGCGGCAATGCCGTGGCGCACATGGTCAACTCGGCAGTGGATGGCGTGGAATTCATCACCGCCAACACCGACTCGCAGGCCATCAAGAATTGTGGTGCCAAGCTGCAGCTGCAGCTGGGTACCAATGTCACCAAGGGCCTGGGCGCAGGCGCGAATCCGGAAGTCGGCCGCCAGGCTGCGCTGGAAGACCGTGAGCGCATCATGGACGCGCTGCAGGGCGCGGACATGGTGTTCATCACCGCTGGCATGGGCGGTGGCACCGGTACCGGCGCGGCGCCGGTGGTGGCACAGCTGGCCAAGGAGATGGGCATCCTGACCGTGGCCGTGGTCACCAAGCCGTTCCCGTTCGAAGGCCGTCGCCGCATGCAGGTCGCGCTGAAGGGCATCGAAGAACTGAGCCAGCACTGCGACTCGCTGATCACCATTCCCAACGAGAAGCTGATCACCGTGCTGGGTCGCAACGCGACCATGATCCAGGCCTTCCGCGCTGCCAACGACGTGCTGCAGGGCGCCGTGCAGGGCATCGCCGACCTGATCGTGCGTCCGGGCCTGATCAACGTCGACTTCGCCGACGTGCGCACCGTCATGTCCGAAATGGGCCTGGCGATGATGGGTACCGGTACCGCCCGCGGCGATGACCGCGCGCAGGCAGCGGCCGAGTCGGCCATCCAGAACCCGCTGCTGGACGATGTGAACCTGGCCGGTGCCAACGGCATCCTGGTCAACATCACCGCCGGTGCCGACTTCACCATGGCCGAGTTCGACGAGATCGGCCGCACCATCGACGGCTTCGCTTCGGAAGACGCGACCGTGGTGGTGGGTACCGTGCTCGATCCGGACATGCAGGACGAAGTGCGCGTGACCGTGGTCGCCACGGGTCTGAACCGCGTCTCGGCCAGCAAGACCCAGCGTCCGGGCGAGCGTGCACCGATCAAGCTGGTCCGCAACGCCACCACCGGCCAGCCGGAGTTCGGCGAGTTCGACAACGGCGGCGATGCCGTGTCCAAGGCCGTCGGCGGCATGGGCCTGGGCCTGCGTCGGGCCAGCAGCGACAGCGTGGCAGCTTCCACCCCGTCGGCTCCGGCCTCCTCGGCCCCGGCCGCGGCGGAACTGCCGAACGATTACCTGGACATCCCGGCGTTCCTGCGCCGCCAGGCGGACTGATCGACGCTGCCCGGGGCTTGTCCCCCCCGGGTTGCGCCACCATGTCCTGAAAACGCGGGCGCCGGGCCAGGATGGGCCCGGCCGCCCTGCTTCACGCGCGTCCCACCGGCGCGCCGGTGTGTCCTGCCGGCGTTTCAGTCAGGGTAGGGGACCCTGCGTGTTAATCTACTGTGTCACTTCCGGTCGTCCCCCATGATCCAGCAACGCACCCTCAAGAACACGATCCGCGCCACCGGTGTAGGCCTGCACAGCGGCGACAAGGTCTACATGACCCTGCGTCCGGCGCCGGTCAACCATGGCATCGTGTTCCGGCGCGTGGACCTGGACCCGGTAGTGGAAGTGCCTGCCAAGGCCGAGCTGGTCACCGAAGTGACCCTGTGCACCGGCCTGACCTGCAACGACGCCAAGATCCAGACCGTCGAACACCTGATGTCGGCCCTGGCCGGCCTGGGTGTGGACAACATCATCGTCGAACTGTCCTCGGCCGAGCTGCCGATCATGGACGGTTCGTCCGGTCCGTTCGTGTTCCTGCTGCAGTCGGCAGGCATCGTGGAACAGGATGCGCCCAAGCGCTTCATCCGCGTGCTGAAGACCGTGGAAGTGACCGAGGGCGACAAGGTGGCCCGCTTCACCCCGTATGAGGGGTACAAGCTGGGCTTCACCATCCAGTTCGACCACCCGATGATCCCGGCCAAGCAGTCGCGCCAGGAAATCGAGTTCTCGACGATGGCCTACACCAAGGAAATCTCCCGCGCCCGCACCTTCGGCTTCATGCGCGACCTGGAATACATGCGCGAGCGCAACCTCGGCCTGGGCGGTTCGATGGACAACGCCATCGTGCTCGATGAGTTCCGCGTGCTCAACGAAGACGGCCTGCGCTACGCCGACGAATTCGTGCGCCACAAGATCCTCGATGCGATCGGCGACCTCTATCTGGCCGGCGGCCAGGTGCTGGGCGCCTACGAGGGCTTCAAGTCCGGCCACGCGCTCAACAACAAGCTGGTACGGGCGCTGATGGCCGATGCCACTGCCTGGGAATGGGTCACTTACGACTCGCCGGCGGTGCCGGACCCGGTCGTGTACGCCACACCCGCCTATGCCTGATCGCACAAGTTGTTGAATTTGAATGCAAAAGCGCCGCCTGCCAGGGCGGCGTTTGCGTTTCCGAGGTTCCGTGAGGCGGTGGCGCAGTGGGTGACGCGACGGCCGGGCCGAGGTCACGGTTTTGTGAACCTGTTGGATCGGAAGCCTGAATTTAACGTTGTTTTAACAACAATCTAACGACTGCCCCACCGGGGCCAGCTAGGATGCGACCCGGCCCCCGAAATGTTTCACGCTGCGGTGACACGCGCGACGGGGAGTGGAGCAGGACGCTCCGCTGCTTTCAGGTTTCCCGCTTCGGTTTCGAAGGAAGGTCCTGCAGAGCTGCCAAGGCGTCGCGTAGCCCTTTGTGCGTGGCGGCTGAAACTGCGTGGGGTCCATTCCGGTTGTCGAGCGCTGGGGAGCGCGTGGGAGTGGGAGACGCAGTCTTGACGGTCACCTTGGTGGCCTTCAGCCCGATGGACCGGGCCGCGTCGAGCAACTGGGCTTCGGCAAGCCGCAACTTGGCATGCCAGACCGGGGACTCGACGAGAAAAACGAGGTGTTCCCCGTCCACATTGGCCAGCCGGCAACGGCTGCGCAGAGGTGGCGGCAACTGGGGGCGCAACTGACGGTCCAGCGCGTCGAGCCATAGGGCACGCCGCAGCGGGTTCCCGCTTTTGTCCGCCATCACTACATCCAGGGCCGGTTTCGGTCTGGATGCGGGACGAACGCTGGATTTCGGCTCAGACATGAAAACTCACTGATGGCATTCAAAAAGATCGTAATCAAAACGCGTGAAGGACAGGCCAAATCGGCGCTCACGCGTTTGCGGTTCTACTTCGAGGACCGCCCCCGAGCCCTGCTGGGCAGCGTGCTCGGCGCAGGTTGCATTATCGGCCTTGCCGGCGGCATTGGCGCCAGTGCGCTCAATGATTCGCGCCTGCAGGCCAAGGTCGACCGCCAGGAGGCCGAGCTGGCCAAGGTCCAGCGCGATGCGCAGACCCAGGTCAACGCGCTGGCCGCCCGCCTCGGCGAGCTGCAGGCACAGGCCACCCGCCTGAACGCCCTGGGCGAGCGGCTGACCCAGATGGGCAAGCTGGAAGACGGCGAATTCGACTTCAACGAGACCCCCGGCCTCGGTGACGGCGATGCCGGCGGCCCGACCGCCGACATCCCGGTGAAGGACGTCAACGCCGACTTACAGGTGCTGGAGCAGCGCTTCGCTGCTTCAGGCCGCCAGTTGTCGGTGATGGAATCGCTGATGTTCGACCACCAGCTGCAGCAGAACGCCGTGCCCTCGCGCATGCCGATCCGCAACAGCTATGTCACGTCCGGCTTCGGTACCCGCGCCGACCCGTTCGGCCGCGGTGCCGCCACCCACAAGGGCATGGACTTCCACGCCCGCGTCGGTGACCCGGTGATGGCTGTGGCCGATGGCGTGGTCAGCTTCTCCGGGGTCAAGGGCGGTTACGGCAACGTGGTCGATGTCGACCACGGCAATGGCTACGTCACCCGCTACGCGCACAATTCGCGCCTGGTGGTGAAGGTCGGCGACCTCGTCCGTGCCGGCCAGGAAGTGGCCAAGGCCGGTTCCACCGGTCGTTCGACCGGCGCCCACGTGCACTTCGAGGTGTGGGAGAACGGCAACGTGGTCAACCCGCGCAAGTTCCTCGGCGATGGCGGCAATACCCCGGTCGGGCGCATCACCCGCGGTTGAACCACGGGTCGGATCCCTTCCGCGCCGCGGAAGGGCTCTGACCCCATCGCCAAAGGGTTGAAACCCCTGCCGCCCATCCCAAGCTACAATGGGTGTTGCCATCGACAGGGCGCCAGGCGCCCTGTTTCGTTTGCGGCGGACGGATCCTCCCGGAGCCGTGCGGCATTCCCATCCAACCCGGTTCCTTCAATGATCAACAGCCTGCTTACCCGCGTATTTGGCAGTCGTAATGAACGACAGCTGCGCCAGCTCAACCGCATCGTCGCCAAGATCAATGCGCTGGAGCCGGAGATCGAGAAGCTTTCCGACGAGCAGCTGCAGGCCAAGACGCCGGAGTTCAAGCAGCGCATCGCCGGTGGTGAAGCCCTGGACAAGGTGTTGCCGGAAGCCTTCGCGGTCTGCCGCGAGGCCGGTCGCCGCGTGCTGGGCATGCGCCACTACGACGTGCAGCTGATCGGCGGCATGGTGCTTCACCTGGGCAAGATCGCAGAAATGCGCACCGGTGAAGGCAAGACCCTGGTGGCAACCCTGCCGGTGTACCTCAACGCGCTGGAAGGCAAGGGCGTGCACGTGGTCACCGTGAACGACTACCTGGCCCGCCGCGATGCCGCGCAGATGGGCAAGCTGTACAACTGGCTGGGCCTGAGCGTGGGCGTGGTCTACCCGGGCATGCCGCACAGCGACAAGCGTGAAGCCTATGGTTCGGACATCACCTACGGCACCAACAACGAATTCGGTTTCGACTACCTGCGCGACAACATGGCGCTGTCCAAGGCCGACCGCTACCAGCGCGGCCTGCACTACGCCATCGTCGACGAAGTCGACTCCATCCTGATCGACGAAGCGCGCACCCCGCTGATCATCTCCGGCCCGGCCGATGATTCCCCGGAGCTGTACATCCGCGTCAACCGCATCGTGCCGAACCTGGTCAAGCAGGAAGCGGAAGACGGTGAGGGTGACTTCTGGGTCGATGAGAAGGGCAAGCAGGTGCACCTGTCCGAAGCGGGCATGGAGCACGCCGAACAGCTGCTGGTCGAAGCGGGCATCCTCGATGCCGAGACCGAAGGCCTGTACGCGGCGCAGAACCTGACCGTGGTCCACCACCTCAACGCCGCCCTGCGCGCGCACGCCATCTACCAGCGCGATGTGGACTACATCGTGCGCGATGGCGAAGTGGTCATCGTCGACGAATTCACCGGCCGTACCCTGGCCGGCCGCCGCTGGTCCGATGGCCTGCACCAGGCGGTGGAAGCGAAGGAAGGCGTGCCGGTCCAGCGCGAGAACCAGACGCTGGCGAGCATCACCTTCCAGAACCTGTTCCGCATGTACAAGAAGCTGTCCGGCATGACCGGTACGGCCGATACCGAAGCGTTCGAATTCCAGAGCATCTACGGCCTGGAAGTGGTGGTGATCCCGACCAACCGCCCGACCATCCGCAAGGACAGCCCGGACCAGGTGTTCCTCAACCGCAAGGGCAAGTTCAATGCGGTGCTGGCCGACATCGAAGAATGCGCCAAGCGCGGCCAGCCGGTGCTGGTGGGTACCACCTCGATCGAAACCTCGGAAATGCTGTCCGAGCACCTGCGCAAGGCGGGTGTGAAGCACGAAGTGCTCAACGCCAAGCAGCATGACCGCGAAGCGACCATCGTCGCCAACGCCGGTCGTCCGGCCGCCGTGACCATCGCCACCAACATGGCCGGTCGTGGTACCGACATCGTGCTGGGTGGTTCGCTGGAAGCGGAAATCCACGAGCTGGGCGAAGGCGCGACCGACGAGCAGAAGGCGGCGATCAAGGCCGAGTGGCAGAAGCGCCATGACGCGGTCAAGGCGGCGGGCGGCCTGCACATCGTTGGTACCGAGCGCCACGAATCGCGTCGTATCGACAACCAGCTGCGTGGCCGTTCGGGCCGCCAGGGTGACCCGGGCTCGTCCCGTTTCTACCTGTCGCTGGAAGACAACCTGATGCGCATCTTCGCCTCCGACTGGGTGCAGAAGGCCATGCGCATGATGGGCATGAAGGAAGACGACGTCATTGAGGATCGCCTGGTCAGCCGCCAGATTGAAAAGGCGCAGCGCAAGGTCGAAGCCCACAACTTCGACATCCGCAAGAACCTGCTGGATTTCGACGACGTCAACAACGACCAGCGCAAGGTGATCTACGCCCAGCGCGATGAACTGCTTGACGCCGAGTCGGTGAAGGACAACGTCGATGGCATCCGCGACGACGTGATCTTCGACATCGTCGCCCGCTTCGTGCCGCCGAACTCGGTGGACGAGCAGTGGGACCTGCGTGGCCTGGAAGCCACCCTGCAGTCGGACTTCGGCGTGGACATGTCGCTGACCGATCTGGTCAAGTCGCACGAGGAACTGGATGCCGAAGGCATCACCGCCAAGGTGCAGGAACGCATCAACCAGCACTTCGCCGAGAAGGAAGCGGGTGTGGGCGAAGAGACCATGCGCGCGCTGGAGAAGCACGTGATGCTGACCGTGCTCGACCAGAGCTGGAAGGAGCACCTGGCCCGCATGGATTACCTGCGCCAGGGCATCTACCTGCGCGGTTATGCGCAGAAGCAGCCGAAGCAGGAATACAAGAAAGAAGCCTTCGAGCTGTTCTCGGACATGCTGGAGAACGTCAAGCGCGAAGTGGTGACCCTGCTGGCCCGCGTGCGCATCCGCAGCGACGAGGAAGTGCAGGCCCTGGAAGCGGCCGAGCGCCAGCAGGTGGAAGCCCGCCTGAAGCAGTCGCAGTTCCAGCACCAGGACGCAGGCGGCTACAGCGCCGACGAGGAAGCGGCGCAGGTCGAGGCTGCCCAGCTGCAGCGTGACGAGCCGAAGATCGGTCGCAACGATCCGTGCCCGTGCGGCAGCGGCAAGAAGTACAAGCACTGCCACGGCCAGCTGAGCTGACCCCTGGAGAGCCCCGCGAAAGCGGGGCTTTCCTGTTCTGGGCCTTGAAGCGTTCGGCGATTGCGCCGGTGCCCCGGTTTTCGGCATGCTCCCCCCATGCCTTCCCCGAAACGATCGATCCACGTCGTAGCCGCCGTCATCACCGATGCCCGCGGCCGCATCCTGCTCAACCGCCGTACCGAAAGCCGCGACATGGCCGGCCTCTGGGAATTCCCGGGCGGCAAGCGCGAGCCCGGTGAGACCTCCGAACAGGCGCTGGCGCGCGAACTGCACGAAGAGCTGGGCATCGAGGCCGAGGTGGGCGAATGGATCATGGACGTGCCGCAGCGCTACCCGGACAAGGATCTGATCCTGGAGGTGCGGCACGTGCGCAGCTGGAAGGGCAGCCCGCGTGGACGCGAGGGCCAGGCCATCACCTGGGTGGCGCCGGACAAGCTGGCCCGCTATTCCATGCCGCCGGCCGACCTGCCGGTGGTGGCCGTACTGCGCCAGCCGGACTGCTACCTGATCACCCCCGCACCAGAGGCGGATGAGGGGGGCCTGCAGCGTTGGCACGGCCAGCTCCAGCAAGCGGTCGCTTCGGGGCAACAACGCATCCAGCTGCGCCTGCCCGCCGAGCATCCGCAGCGGCAGGGCATGATCGAGCAGGCCGTACGCGCGCATCGGCGCGGCGTGCAGTGGTTGCTCAACCGCGATATCGAGCTGGCACGCACCCTGGGCGTCGGCGTGCACCTGGGAAGCGAGCAGCTGCAGTCACTGCAGGAACGGCCGCTGCCGGCCGGGCAACTGGTGGCTGCCTCCTGCCATGACCTTGAACAGCTGTTGGCGGCACAGCGGCTTGGCTGCGACTTCGCGGTGCTGGGGCCGGTGCAGGCTACTGCGAGCCATCCCGATGCAGCGCCGTTGGGGTGGGAAGCCTTCGCCGCGATGCGCGCGCAGGTCTCGCTGCCGATCTACGCGCTTGGCGGCATGACACCGCAGCATGTCGCCGAGGCCCGCCGTCACGGCGGGCAGGGTATCGCCGCCATCCGCGGACTGTGGCCGGCGTAGCGCTACAGGGGGGCGGAGCCCCGCAATGCGGGGCTCTGACCTCCTCGCTCGAATCCGGGGTCGGAGCCCTTTCCGCTGGAAAGGGATCCGACCCCTCACCGCAGGCAGTAGATC
>NZ_JBHZOP010000227.1:0-2173 GCF_042787595.1 Stenotrophomonas sp. YIM B13575
GTGGGTCCGGTTGCGGGGGACGCTGCAAGTACGTCCATGTAAGCTCGGTCGCCGCATCCATGCGGCTCACGCCCCCGCAACCGGACCCACCCCGCCTTCGACAGGTTTCCGCGATCTGTCGGAATGGCATGGCCTGCTCTTGGTGGGTGTCGACCTTGGTCGACACGTCGATCCACGCGATGCGTGGATGGATTTCTGGGCATATCGACGGATGTGATCTCTGTAGAGCCGGGCCATGCCCGGCTCGCGAGCGAAGCGACCGGCTTCTGCTTTTGATCTTTTGATTCTGTTCCGTGGCTGGCGCCCGCAGGAAACTGTCAGGGGCCGGGCGGGCAGGCTGCGCAGGGGCGTGAGCCGCATGGATGCGGCGACCGAGCTTACATGGGTGAGGGCGCTTTGCTTGCGAAGCACTGCTTCGCAAGCGCCCGAACGCACAGCCGCCAGCGGCTGGGCCGGGCCCCGGAGGGGGACTTGCAGCGACCCCTGCGCAGCCTGCCCGCCCGGCCCAGCCCCAGAACCCGCTTTCGGCGACCAACCACGAGGGGCGCCGCCGTTGGCTGGAACCCATCATTCCACGCGGGAATTGGCGCGCCGGCCCCGCTGGGCCTACCATCGGCGGTCCCCACCCCCACCGCCCCTTCCATGTCCGCTCCCGCTTCCACCGCGCCGCGCCGCTGGTTCGTCGCTGGCGACTTCAACGGCTTCTTCGGCCTGGTCGTCGACAATCTCTCTATCCTCGGCTTCATCGCCATGGCCCTGGTCGGGATGTTCCAGTTCCCCGCCGACGTGGTCTTCGGCCGCATGTTCCCCGGCACTGCCCTGGGCGTGCTGGTCGGCAACCTGCTGTACACCCTGATGGCACGGCGCCTGGCCGCGCGTACCGGGCGCGACGATGTCACCGCCATGCCGCTGGGCCTGGATGCGCCGACCAGCATCGGCATGGCCCTGCTGGTGCTGGGCCCGGCCTTCCTGGCCTTCAAGCAGCAGGGCATGGATCCGCATGCCGCCGCCATCGCCACCTGGCAGCTGGGCATGGCCTCGCTGGTCATCATGGGCGTGCTCAAGCTGATCCTGTCCTTCTTCGGTGAAGCGGTGACCCGCGCGCTGCCGCGTGCCGCGCTGCTGGGCTCCATCGCGGGCATCGCGCTGGTGCTGATGGGTCTGCTGCCGTTGCTGGAAACCCTGCGCTCGCCACTGGTCGGCTTCACCACGCTGGGCCTGCTGCTGTACGTGCTGATCGCCAAGGGCAAGCTGCCGCTGCGTGGCCCCGGCGTGCTGCTGGCGTTCGTGTTCGGCACCGTCCTGTATTACGGGCTTGGCCTGGCCGGCCTGGGTGTACCCGGCTTCCAGATTCCGGCCTGGGTGCCGCCGCAGGTGGTGCTGCCGCTGCCGACGCTGGGCTTCATCGAGGGCCTGCCGACCGCGATGACCTACCTGCCGCTGCTGCTGCCGTTCGGCCTGCTGATGGTGGTCGGTGGCATCAACGTATCCGAGAGCGCGCGCGCGGCCGGCGATGACTACCGCACCCGCGACATCCTGCTGGTGGAAGCGGTGGCCACGCTGGTGGCCGGCGTCTGCGGCGGCGTTGCGCAGACCACGCCGTACATCGGCCAGCCGGCCTACAAGCACATGGGCGCGCGCAGCGGCTACACGCTGCTGACCGGCCTGTTCGTCGGCATCGGCGGCATGCTCGGCATCATCTCCGGGCTGGTGCAGTGGCTGCCGCTGGCGGTGCTGGCGCCGATCATCGTGTACGTGTCGATCGACATCACCACGCAAGCGTTCCAGGCCACGCCGCGCCAGCATGCCGGTGCAATGGTGCTGGGCTTCCTGCCGTCGGCGGCCTACCTGCTGGCGATCAAGGCGCCGGGCTGGATTCCGGCCGAGCAGATGGGGGCATTGCTCACCCACGTCGATGGCCACGGCCTGCCGGAGCTGGCGGTGATTTTCGCGCTGGGCAATGGCTTCATCATCACCTCGATGCTGTGGATCGCCACCGTCGCGGCGATGGTCGATGGCCGCCTGCGCCGCGCCTGCGGCTTCCTGCTGGTGGCGGCGGCGCTCACCCTGTTCGGCCTGATCCATTCGGTGGATCCGCGCGGCGGCATCTACCTGCCGTGGGATCTGCAGGGCCTTGCCCGCGTGATCAGCTGGCAGTTCGCCGGCGCGTATG
>NZ_JBHZOP010000228.1:0-2263 GCF_042787595.1 Stenotrophomonas sp. YIM B13575
GCCGAGCCCATGCCCGGCTGAGTGTGCCTGACCCGGGCAGCCGAGCATGGGCTCGGCGCTACAGGACCGGGTCAACGGCCCAGCGCGCGGCGAATCTCTTCCAGCGCACCCGGGTCGTCCAGCGTCGACAGATCGCCCGGATCGCGCTGCTCGGCCAATGCCTGCAGCGAACGCCGCAGCAGCTTGCCCGAACGGGTCTTGGGCAGGGCGTTGACCACGTGCACGTGCGCCGGCCGCGCCACCGCGCCCAGCGACGCGGTCACCGTGGCCATCATCTCGGCCACCACCGCCGCCGGGTCTTCGCCATCAAGGCCCTGCTTGAGCGTCACGAACACCAGCGGCACCTGCCCCTTCAGTTCGTCCTTCACTCCGATCACCGCGGCCTCGGCCACGCGCGGGTGACTGGAGATTGCCTCTTCGATCTCACGCGTGCCCAGGCGATGGCCAGCCACGTTGATCACATCGTCGGTGCGGCCCAGGATGAAGGTATAGCCATCGTCATCGCGGATGGCCCAGTCCAGCGAGCTGTACAGCAGTTCCTTGAAGTGGCTGAAGTAGCTCTGCAGGAAGCGGCTGTCGTCATTCCAGACCGTGCTCATGCAGCCCGGCGGCAACGGCGGCGTCATCACCAGCACACCCTTCTGCCCGGCCGCCACTTCTTCACCGGTGTTCTCGTCGATCACCTTCATCCGATAGCCGAGATTGGGGAAACCCGGCGAGCCGAAACGCACCGGTTTCATGTCCAGGCCTGGCAGCAGTGTCAGCGCCGGCCAGCCGGTTTCGGTCTGCCAGTAGTTGTCGATGATCGGCTTGCCCAGCGCGTCGCTGATCCAGTGCGCGGTCGGCTCGTCCAGCGGCTCGCCGGCCAGGAACAGATACTTCAACGCATCCAGGTCGTGCCGATGGATGAAATCGGCATCGTGCTTCTTCAGCACGCGGATCGCCGTCGGCGAAGAGAACATCGTGCGTACGTTGTACTGCTCGCACAGCGCCCACCAGATGCCCGGATCGGGGTTGGTCGGCAACCCTTCGTACAGCAGCGAGGTGCAGCCGCCGATCAGCGGGCCATATACGTTGTAGGAATGGCCCACGGCCCAGCCGACGTCGGAGGTGGAGAACATCACCTGCCCCGGCTTGCAGTCGAACACGGTCTGCATCGACTGCGCCATCGCCACCGCATAGCCACCGACATCGCGCTGCACGCCCTTCGGCTTGCCGGTGGTGCCGGAGGTGTACAGAAGGTAGCTGGGCTCGCTCGACTCCAGCCATTGCACCGGCACATCGGTCTGCCCGATCTGCGCACGCAGGCTGGCGTACTCGACATCACGCCCTTCGATGCGGGGCTCGGCCGGATCCAGCCCGCGCGACACGATCAGCACATGCGGCGGCGGATGGCTGGCTTCGGCGCAGGCAGCATCGACCATCGCCTTGTACGGAATGAGCTTGCCGCCACGCATGCCGGCATCGGCGGCGATCAGCAGCTTCGGCTTGGCATCGTCGATGCGCAGCGCGAGGTTGTGTGCGGCGAAGCCACCGAACACCACCGAGTGCACCGCACCGATACGTGCACAGGCAAGCATGGCGAACACGGCCTCGGCCATGTTCGGCATGTAGATCACCACGCGGTCGCCGTGGCCGACACCAAGGTGTTTCAGCACGGCGGCGAAGTCGTTCACTTCGCGATACAGCTGGCGATAGGTGACTTCGCGGGTGCTGTTGGTTTCGGTGGAGATGGCGACCAGTGCGAGCTGGTCCGGGCGGTCGGCCAGATGCCGGTCGACGGCGTTGTAGCAGAGATTGGTTTCGCCACCGACGAACCAGCGCCGGAACGGCGGGTTGCTGTAGTCGAGCACCTGTTGCGGCGGTTTGTGCCAATGGATGCGCTTGGCTTCCTCGCCCCAGAATGCCTCCGGCTCGTCGATCGAACGGCGGTAGGTTTCCTCGTAGTTCATGACGCAGCCCTCCCAGACAAAGTCATGGCTTCGAGCATAGTCCGGCGTTGGCGCGCGGGCCGCCCTACCTTGGTAGGGGGTGGGGTTTTCTGCAGGGCTTGCAGCCCTGCACCCGCAGAATCAACGTCAACGTCAACGTCAAAAGCTGGGCTACTGAGGGATGGCGGGGCGGGTCCGGTTGCGGGGGACGCCGTGAATACGTCCCTGTAGCAACTGTGTTTGCAGGAGGAGCTTCGGCCCTTCCTGCAGACGGGCACGGTAGTGCCGGCCGCTGGCCGGCAGCCTCTGGATGTACGCACGCACTGACGTCA
>NZ_JBHZOP010000027.1:0-25541 GCF_042787595.1 Stenotrophomonas sp. YIM B13575
CGGGCGGCAGGCATTTCGACAAATGTCCCCCGTCGCCCGCCTGCGGCGGTCGCCTCCTCCTTTACTTTGTCGAAACGCCTGCCGCCCGCGCAGCGGCTCGGCTTGCGGAAGGAGGAGCCACAGCCGCTGCCACGGCAACGGCCTTCTGGATGTCTGACACGCGGAGGGAGAGGGGGCTGGGTGCGAAGTAAAGGAGGAGGTGACGGCCGCAGGCCGGCGCCGGGGGACATTCGCACGCAGCCCCCTCTCTCTCCAGCGCTCGACCATCCTGCTCTTGCCCCTGCACGGAACGACAGCACAAAAAAACGCGGCCCCCGATATTCCGGAGGCCGCGCCAGGAGAGAGTGTTGTGGAAGGGGCGTAGGGCTTAGAAGGTGACGCTGATACCGGCCACCGGGCCCTTGAATTCCTGCTTCAGGCCGATGGTGCCGTCGCTGCCCTTCTTGTCCGCATCCAGCTTGAACCAGTCGTAGCCGGCGAACACACCGAAGTTCGGGGTGAAGCGGTAATCGACG
Source organism: Stenotrophomonas sp. YIM B13575 (assembly GCF_042787595.1). Lineage (NCBI taxonomy): Bacteria > Pseudomonadati > Pseudomonadota > Gammaproteobacteria > Lysobacterales > Lysobacteraceae > Stenotrophomonas > Stenotrophomonas sp. YIM B13575. Next base: position 516 of record NZ_JBHZOP010000027.1, read on the forward strand.
ATCGCGTTGGCGCGGCTCAGGTCACCCTTGTAGTCGTCGAAGCTGCCCCAGCGCGTGTTGAGGTACTGGCCCTGCAGCGTGATCATCCACTTTTCGGACGGGGTGAAGCTCAGGCGTGCACCGACCACCGGTGCCACACCGTCGGTCTTCTCGTCCAGGAACTGGCCTTCATACACCGTGCCCAGATCGGCGTAGCCTTTGGTGCTGACCTTGGCGTATTCGGCACCCAGCTGCAGGCCGAGGTCGAACTTCTCGGTGTCCACCACCGAGTAGTCATACACCAGGCTGGCCACCTGGTACTTCAGCTCGGCCTTGACGAAGCTGTCGGCCGGCACGTTGACGTTGCCGAAGGAAATATCCTGGCCGAGCGTCTCGCGGCGGTCCTTGTCGTACTTGAAGTAGTTGAACAGCAGGCGCTGGCGGTTGCTGATGCGGAACATGCCGTCGATGCGCGGCTCCCATTCCTTGCCACCCAGCTTGAAGTCCTCGGAGAAGCCGATGTCCTGGCCGGCGACATTGGTGTTGCCGCGCAGGGTGTTGTCCGAGTCGATGTTCATCGCACCCAGGCGCAGGGCGAAGCGGTCATCGCCTTCGGCGGCATGGGCGGCGGAGGCGAACGACGCGCCGGCGGCGAGAAGCGAGAGGGCGAGCAGGGTGGGAACGGAGCGCATCGAAGAGTCCTTGCAGTGGTTCATCGGAATGAAGGCCACTTTGCCGGACGTCGCTGTCCACCATTCGTGAAAGTATGGTCCACGCGATGTGGACGGTTCAGCGCTGTCGGTGCCGCGCGAAAAGATGGCCCCGGAGCGGCGCTTCGGGGCCATCATGGGGACCTGCAGGCGAAGCGTCGACGAGGTAGCTGCAGGCAGGTCGCAGGATCGGACCATCACCGTCGGCGGAAAGTTCCATCGTCTGCGACCAAAGTTCAATACGTTGCGGCGCAACATCGCGCAGTTGTCATTGTCCCCGTGGTGGGCTGCAAAACCGCAGCCCTTACCGCAACTTGCGCTGTTCCGATATGAACAGGCACCGGTTGTCTCGCAAATTGTCCCATTGCTATAATTTGGCGGCTCGATGAGGCCCCCCTGCTGTAGTCGCCTCAGCCATCCACTTGTAACCACGCGGGACGTCCTGTGCTGAACTCCGTAGAAACGGGTCGGCGACTGATGCTGCGCGCCGCGGTCTACCCGCTGGCCGCAGTGGCTGTCCTGGCTCTGGCCTTCCTGCTGGTAGGGCCGAAGTATGCCCTTGGTGCCCTGGCATCCGGTGTGGCGGTTTCGGCCGGTGGTTGGGTGGCGGCACGGATGGCATTGGGTGGTGGTGCGCTGGGGGCCGGTTCGGCCATGGCACGCCTGATCGTTGCGATCGTGGCCAAGTGGGCGCTCGTTTTTGGTGTCCTGATGGTGGGGTTCCTGGTCTTCAAGCTGCCTGCATTGGCGCTGTTGGCCGGTATCGCCGTCGGGCTGATGTTCCAGGTCCTGGCCATGGCCAGGCGCTAATCGAATTCATTTAACTTAAGGTTCCGGACACATGGCAGGCGAGGCGCTTACACCCACCTCCTACATCCAGCATCACCTGCACAATCTGACGGCAGGTCATGGCTCTCCGTGGGCAATCCACGTGGACACGCTGGTGACCTCGCTGCTGATGGGCCTGGTGATGGTCGTCGCCTTCTGGCTCGGCACCCGCAAGGCCACCTCCGGCGTGCCGGGCAAGTGGCAGGCGTTCGTCGAGATCTGCCTGGAGTTCGTTGACCGCCAGGCCAAGGACACCTACCACGGCACCAGCAAGCTGGTGACCCCGATCGCGATCACGATCTTCTTCTGGATCCTCCTGATGAACCTCATCAAGATGATCCCGGCCGACTTCATCGCCAAGCCGCTCGAACTGATGGGCGTGCCGTACTGGAAGCCGGTCCCCACCGCCGACGTCAATGCCACCCTCGGCATGTCGATCAGCGTGTTCTTCCTGATGCTGTTCTTCGCGCTGCGCGCCAAGGGCTTTGGCGGTTTCGCCAAGGAATTCCTGACCGCACCGTTTGGCAAGTGGATGATGCCGTTCAACCTGATCCTGAACATCGTCGAGTGGCTGAGCAAGCCGATCTCGCTGGCGATGCGACTGTTCGGCAACATGTTCGGCGGTGAAATCGTGTTCCTGCTGATCTGGGTGCTGGGCGGTGCAGGTATCGCCGGCATGTTTGCAGGCGCGTTCGCCGGCTTCGGCTGGATGCTGTTCCACCTTCTGGTGATTCCGCTGCAGGCCTTCATCTTCATGATGCTGTCCATCGTGTACCTGAGCCTGTCGGAAGACGCTCACTGAGTTTCGCTTCACCCTTCATCCGTTTGTTTCTAAACCCTTAGCAATCAAGTTCCTGGAGAAAACCATGTACTTCGCCGTCCTGACCAATCTCGCCCAAGTTCAGAGCTCCACCGTCCTCGCCGTCGGCATCATGATCGGCCTGGCCGCGCTGGGCGCCGGTCTGGGTCTGGCCATCATGGCCGGTAAGTTCCTGGAGTCGGCCGCGCGCCAGCCGGAACTGATCCCGGTCCTGCAGGTCCGCATGTTCATCACCGCCGGCCTGATCGACGCCGCCTTCATCATCTCGGTCGCCGTGGGCCTGCTGTTCGCCTTCGCCAACCCGATGGTCGGCGAGTTCGTCTCGCGCCTGCCGGCAATCGCTGGCTGATCCAGCGAAAGCGAAACGACCAGGCGCCGCAGGTGCCTGGTCGCGGATGAAGGTTCGGAGGCGCCGCCCGTGTGGCGGCGCTTCCATCCCGTCACAACCGACTGAGCGAACCCCATGGATATCGGTTTTACCCTCATCGCCCAGGCCCTGGCCTTTGCCGCCCTGATCTGGCTCATCGCGACCAAGATCTGGCCGCCGCTGATGAACGCGATCGAAGAGCGCCAGCAGAAGATCGCTGAAGGCCTCGCTGCTGCCGACCGCAGCCAGAAAGATCTGGCCCAGGCGCAGGACAAGGTCAATGAAGCGCTGAAGGAAGCCCGCACCAAGGCCAACGAGATCATCGACCAGGCCCACGCGCGTGCCAACCAGATCGTCGACGCGGCCCGCAACGAAGCTGTTGCCGAAGCCACCCGTCAGAAGGACCTGGCCCAGGCCGAAATCGACGCCGCCGCCAACCGTGCCCGTGAAGATCTGCGCAAGCAGGTGTCCGCGCTGGCCGTGACCGGTGCCGAAAAGCTGCTCAAGCGCGAAATCGACGCCAACGCCCACAAGGCGCTGCTCGACGAGCTGGCCTCGGAGATTTAAGGATGAGCCAGGCCCTCACGCTTGCCCGCCCGTACGCCCGCGCCGCCTTCGCGACCGCGCGTGACGAAGGCGCGTTCGCGCCGTGGTCGGACGCTTTGGCGTTCTCCGCCCACGTCGCCGCCGACCCGCGCGTGGCGGCCCTGCTCGCCAACCCGGAGCTGGGTCGCGATGACGCCGTCGCCCTGCTGGCGCCGGAGTCCCGCGGCGAGACCTACTCGCGCTTCCTGGCTGTGCTTGCCGAATCGCATCGTCTGCCGCTGCTGCCGGAAATCGCCGGCATGTTCGACGCACTGCGCGCCGAGGCCGAGCACGTGGTCAAGGCCACGGTGACCTCCGCGGCCGAGCTGTCGGTTGCCGAGCTGGACGCGATCAAGGCCGCGCTGCGCAAGCGCTTCAACCGCGAGGTCGAAGTGGCTACTGCGGTCGACGCCTCGCTGATCGGCGGCGCTGTGATCGACGCCGGTGACGTGGTCATCGATGGTTCGCTGAAGGGCAAGCTGGCCCGTCTGCAGACCGCGCTCGCTAACTGAATTCATTTAACGTCCGGCCCCGCTGCCGGCACTAGGACTTGACGATGGCAACCACGCTCAACCCCTCCGAAATCAGCGAACTGATCAAGAACCGCATCGAGAAGGTCAAGCTGGCCGCGGAATCGCGCAACGAAGGCACCGTGACCAGCGTGTCCGACGGCATCGTGCGCATCTTCGGTCTGGCCGACGTGATGCAGGGCGAAATGATCGAACTGCCGAACAACACCTTCGCCCTGGCCCTGAACCTGGAGCGCGACTCGGTCGGCGCCGTGGTCCTGGGTGGCTACGAGAAAGTGCGCGAAGGTGACGTCGCCAAGACCACCGGCCGCATCCTGGAAGTGCCGGTCGGTCCGGAACTGCTGGGCCGCGTCGTCAACGCACTCGGCGAGCCGATCGACGGCAAGGGCCCGCTGGCCACCCAGCTGACCGCTCCGGTGGAGCGCGTTGCGCCGGGCGTGATCTGGCGCAAGTCGGTCGACCAGCCGGTGCAGACCGGTTACAAGTCGGTCGACTCGATGATCCCGATCGGCCGTGGCCAGCGCGAGCTGGTCATCGGTGACCGCCAGACCGGCAAGACCGCGCTGGCCATCGATGCGGTGATCAACCAGAAGGGCACCGGCATCAAGTGCGTGTACGTAGCGATCGGCCAGAAGGCCTCGACCGTTGCCAACATCGTGCGCAAGCTGGAAGAGAACGGCGCCCTGGCGCACACCATCGTGGTGGCTGCCACCGCGTCCGAATCGGCCGCGATGCAGTACATCAGCGCCTACTCGGGCTGCACCATGGGCGAGTACTTCATGGACCGCGGCGAAGACGCGCTGATCGTGTACGACGATCTGTCCAAGCAGGCCGTGGCCTACCGCCAGATCTCGCTGCTGCTGAAGCGCCCGCCGGGCCGTGAAGCCTACCCGGGTGACGTGTTCTACCTGCACTCCCGTCTGCTCGAGCGCGCTGCCCGCGTGTCCGAGGAATATGTCGAGAAGTTCACCGAAGGCAAGGTCACCGGCAAGACCGGTTCGCTGACCGCGCTGCCGATCATCGAAACCCAGGCCGGCGACGTCTCCGCGTTCGTTCCGACCAACGTGATCTCGATCACCGACGGCCAGATCTTCCTGGAAACCGATCTGTTCAACGCCGGCATCCGCCCGGCCGTGAACGCCGGTATCTCGGTGTCGCGCGTCGGTGGTTCGGCACAGACCAAGATCATCAAGAAGCTGTCTGGCGGCATCCGTATCTCGCTGGCCCAGTACCGCGAGCTGGCTGCGTTCGCGCAGTTCGCCTCGGACCTGGACGAAGCCACCCGCAAGCAGCTGGAGCGCGGCCAGCGCGTCACCGAGCTGATGAAGCAGAAGCAGTACGCGCCGATGTCGATCGCCAACCAGGCGCTGTCGATCTACGCCGTCAACGAGGGTTACCTCGACGACGTGCCGGTCAGCAAGCTGCTGGCGTTCGAAGAAGGCCTGCACGCGCACTTCGCCAACACCCAGGGCGAACTGATCGGCAAGGTCAACGCCACCGGCGGTTGGGACAACGACATCGAAGGTGCCTTCAAGAAGGGCATCGTCGAGTTCAAGACCACCGGCAGCTGGTAATCGAGGTCCTGTAGAGCGGAGCGATGCTCCGCTGGACCAGACGATCAAACGGTTGAACAACGCGGGGCCCAGGCCCCGCGCCACGGGAATAAAAGATGGCAAGCGGACGCGAAATCAAAACCAAGATCAAGAGCGTGCAGAACACCCGCAAGGTGACGCGCGCCCTGGAAATGGTCTCGGCCTCCAAGATCCGCAAGGCGCAGGATCGGATGAAGACCTCGCGTCCGTACGCGCAGGCGATGAAGCAGGTGATCGGCCACCTGGCGCAGGCCAGCACCGATTACCAGCATCCGTTCCTGGTCGAGCGTGAGCAGGTCAAGCGGGTCGGTTTCATCGTGATCTCCTCCGATCGCGGTCTGGCCGGCGGCCTCAACAACAACCTGTTCCGCAAGATGCTTGGCGAAGCCAAGGCCTGGCAGGACAAGGGCGCCGAAGTGGACCTGGTGACCATCGGCCAGAAGGCATCGACCTTCTTCCGCCGGGTCAAGGTGAACATGGTCGGCACGGTGACCCACATCGGCGACACGCCGAAGCTGGAATCGCTGATCGGTGTGATCAAGGTCATGCTCGACGCCTTCACCGAAGGCAAGGTCGACCGCGTGTATCTGGTCTACAACCGCTTCGTCAACACCATGGTGCAGAAGGCCAGCTTCGATCAGCTGCTGCCGCTGCCGGCCGCGGAGAAGCAGGTTGCGCACCACGACTGGGACTACCTGTACGAACCCGATGCCGCGACCGTGCTCGAGCACGTGATGACGCGTTACATCGAGTCGCTGGTGTACCAGGCGCTGCTGGAAAACGTCGCTTCCGAGCATGCCGCGCGCATGGTGGCGATGAAGTCGGCCAGTGACAACGCCAACAAGCTGATCGGAACCCTGCAGCTGGTCTACAACAAGGCCCGCCAGGCAGCGATCACCCAGGAAATCTCCGAAATCGTCGGCGGCGCGGCAGCAGTCTGACCGCGTTCGTTAAAAGCACACATTTAGAGGATGCAGCAATGAGTCAGGGCAAGATCGTTCAGATCATCGGCGCCGTCGTCGACGTCGAATTCCCCCGCGAGTCGGTGCCGAAGGTGTACCACGCGCTGAAGGTGGACAACACCGAAATCACCCTGGAAGTGCAGCAGCAGCTCGGTGACGGCGTGGTCCGCTGCATCGCGCTGGGCTCCACCGATGGCCTGAAGCGCAACCTGGTGGCCACCAACACCGAGCGCGGCATCTCCGTGCCGGTCGGCGCTGGCACCCTGGGCCGCATCATGGACGTGCTCGGCCGCCCGATCGACGAAGCCGGTCCGGTCGCCGCCAGCGATACCTGGGAAATTCACCGCGCTGCTCCGTCGTACGAAGACCAGTCCCCGGCCACCGAGCTGCTGGAAACCGGCATCAAGGTCATCGACCTGATGTGCCCGTTCGCCAAGGGCGGCAAGGTCGGCCTGTTCGGCGGCGCCGGCGTCGGCAAGACCGTCAACATGATGGAACTGATCAACAACATCGCCAAGGCGCACAGCGGTCTGTCCGTGTTCGCCGGCGTGGGTGAGCGTACCCGTGAGGGCAACGACTTCTACCACGAGATGAAGGACTCCAACGTCCTGGACAAGGTCGCGATGGTGTACGGCCAGATGAACGAGCCGCCGGGCAACCGTCTGCGCGTCGCCCTGACCGGCCTGACCATGGCCGAGTATTTCCGCGACGAGAAGGACGAGAACGGCAAGGGCAAGGACGTGCTGCTGTTCGTCGACAACATCTACCGCTACACCCTGGCCGGTACCGAAGTGTCGGCACTGCTGGGTCGTATGCCGTCGGCAGTGGGCTACCAGCCGACCCTGGCCGAGGAAATGGGCGTCCTGCAGGAGCGCATCACCTCGACCAAGAATGGTTCGATCACCTCGATCCAGGCCGTCTACGTGCCGGCCGATGACTTGACCGATCCGTCGCCGGCGACCACCTTCGCCCACCTGGACTCGACCGTGACCCTGTCGCGTTCGATCGCTTCGCTGGGTATCTACCCGGCGGTCGATCCGCTGGACTCCACCAGCCGCCAGATGGACCCGCTGGTCATCGGCCACGAGCACTACGACACCGCCCAGCGCGTCCAGCAGACCCTGCAGAAGTACAAGGAACTGAAGGACATCATCGCCATCCTGGGCATGGACGAACTGTCCGAAGAAGACAAGCAGGCCGTGTCGCGCGCCCGCAAGATCGAGCGCTTCTTCAGCCAGCCGTTCCACGTGGCCGAAGTGTTCACCGGCTCGCCGGGCAAGTACGTGTCGCTGAAGGACACCATCCGTGGCTTCAAGGCCATCGTCGATGGCGAGTACGACCACCTGCCGGAGCAGGCGTTCTACATGGTCGGCAGCATCGAAGAAGCGGTCGAGAAGGCCAAGAAGATGGCCGAGAAGGCCTGATGCGGCGGGGACGGGCACACGCCCGTCCCGACCGTGACACGGGGTGGGCCTGCGCCCACCGCTGCGGAATCCCTGCGGTGGGTTCGACCCGCCCCCTAGCGAAGAGAGTTACATGAGCACCATCCGTTGCGACATCGTCAGCGCCGAGCAGGAAATCTTCCGTGGCGAAGCGACCCTGGTCGTGGCCACCGGTGAGCTGGGCGAACTGGGCATCGCGCCCAAGCACGCACCGCTGATCACCCGCCTGAAGCCGGGCAAGGTGGTAGTGACCACGCCGAGCGGCGAGCAGCTGGATTTCGCCATTTCCGGCGGCATCCTGGAAGTGCAGCCGCAGGTGGTGACCGTGCTGGCCGACACCGCGATCCGCGCACAGGACATCGACGAAGCCTCGGTCCGCAAGGCCAAGGAAGAAGCCGAGCGCATCCTGGCCAACCGTGGCGAAGCGATGGAAGTGGCCGAAGCCCAGCAGAAGCTGGCCGAAGCCGTTGTCCAGCTGCAGGCGCTGGAGCGCCTGCGCAAGACCCTCAAGCACTGAGGTCCAGCGCCATCAAGCAGGAACGCCGGCCACGTGCCGGCGTTTTTGTATGTGCCGACGACGCAGCGGAAACGCCGTTACCGGTACACGACATGGCGCAGCAGCAGGAAAGACACCACCGCCAGGCCCGCTTCCACCAGCGGCTTTGCCAGCCAGGCGTCCTGCAGGCCCAGCGCATGGTCGGCGGCGGCCACCAGCAGCGTGCTGGCCGTGGTCAGCAGCAACCACAGCGGCAGGAATCGCGCGAAGCGGCGCCACCCCAGGCGTTGTCCGTTGGCGTCGGCGAAGGTGATGCGTCCATTGAGCCAGAAACCCAGCAGCATGCCGGCCACGCGTCCGCAGACGTTGCCGGGTGCAGCAGGCATGCCGGCGGCCGTCGCCAGGACGAACACCGCCCAGTCCAGCAGCAGCTGCAGCACGCCGATAATGAGATAGGAACGGCCTTGGCGGAGCAGGCTCATGGCGCCGGGGTCATGGTGGGGGCTCCATGTTAACGGCCCTCGTTCTAGAATCACCGCCATCGAATCGTGGACCGCCCGCATGACCCAACCCCTGCACGTCATCATCCTCGCCGCTGGCGCCGGCAAGCGCATGAAATCGGTGCTGCCCAAGGTCCTGCAGCCGATTGCCGGGCAACCGATGCTGGCGCATGTGATCGCCACCGCGCGCGAACTGCAGCCGGCTGCCATCCATGTGGTGTACGGCCACGGCGGGGACCAGGTGCGCAGCTATTTTGCCGACCAGCCGGACCTGTTGTGGGCTGAACAAGCGCAGCAGCTGGGTACTGGCCACGCCGTGGCCCAGGCCATGCCGGAGGTGCCCGACGCCGCACAGGTGCTGGTGCTGTACGGCGATGTGCCGTTGATCCGTGCGCAGACCCTGCGCGACCTGCTGGCCCAGCCGGGCCGGCTGGCCGTGCTGGTTGCCGATGTCGACGATCCCACCGGCTATGGTCGCGTGCTGCGCGATGCCGAAGGTAAGGTGGGGGCGATCGTCGAACAGAAGGACGCCGATGACGAACAGCGCCGGGTGCGCATCATCAACACCGGCATCATCACCGCCGAGTCGACCGCGCTGCGCCGTTGGCTGTCACAGCTGTCCAACAGCAACGCGCAGGGCGAGTACTACCTGACCGATGTGTTCGCCTTCGCCGCCCGCGAGTTCACTCCGGCGGAGATGGCCCTGGTGGCCGATGCGCAGGACGCGGAGGGCGCGAACGATCCGTGGCAGCTCTCGCAGCTGGAACGCGCCTGGCAACGACGCGCGGTGCGCGCGCTGTGCATCCAGGGCGCGCGCGTGCGGGATCCGGCGCGGGTGGATATCCGTGGTGAGGTGATCGTCGGCAGCGACGTGATGATCGATGTCGATGTGATCCTGGAAGGCAAGGTGGTGCTCGGTGATGGCGTGACCGTCGGCCCGTTCACCCGGCTGAAGGACGTCACCCTTGGCGCGGGCACCGAAGTGCGCGCGCACTGCGATGTCGAAGGCGTCGTCAGCGAGGGCGCGGCCCAGATCGGCCCGTTCGCGCGGCTGCGCCCGGGCACGGTGCTGGCCGATGGCGTGCACGTGGGCAACTTCGTGGAAACCAAGAAGGTCACCCTGGGCGTGGGCAGCAAGGCCAACCACCTGACCTACCTGGGCGATGCGGTGATCGGCAGCAAGGTCAACATCGGTGCGGGCACCATCACCTGCAACTACGACGGCGTGAACAAGTCGACCACCACCATCGGCGACAACGCCTTCATCGGCTCCAACAGTTCGCTGGTGGCGCCGGTACTGATCGGTGAAGGGGCGACGATCGCTGCAGGTTCGGTCATCACCCGGACCGCGCCGGACGGCAAACTGACCGTGGCTCGTGCGCGCCAGGAAACGATCGATGGCTGGCAACGCCCCATCAAGAAAAGCTGAGCCGAGGCCGCCGCGCGTCGGCGAGCTCGACGCGTTGCCCCGCATCGAACAGCGTGCGGGCGAACTGCTGCGCGGGCACGAGGCGTACCCGGTGTTCGCCGGCCATGGACTGGACCTCCCCGTGTTGCAGGCTGGACTGCAGCGTGACCAGCTGTGGGTCATCGACGGCGCCGATGGCAGCATCGCCGGCTACCTGCTGGGCGGCGCGCTCGACGGCGATTTCCATGTGCTGCAGATGGATGTGGATCCCAGCCACGCGCGGCGTGGCTGCGGGCGCGCGCTGCTGCGGCATGCGCTGGCCGAGGCCAAGGCGCTTGGCTACCCGGCGGCAGTGCTGACCACGTTGTCGGATGTGCCGTGGAATGCGCCTTTCTACGCCAGCGAAGGATTCAACGTGCTGCCGGAGGCGGAGTGGAGCGCGGGCCTGCGAGGGGTGATGGCCGAGGAAGCCGGGCTGGGATTTCCGATGCAGTTGCGGGTGGCGATGCGGCGGGTGCTTTAGTTTTTGCTTCTTCTGTTGATTGCTGAAGGTTGATCATTGTTCATGGGTGTCACTTTTCTTTGTACGCAAAGAAAAGTAACCAAAAGAAACGTTCCGCCGGCCGCGAGCCGATGCTGCGCATCGGTGCCCTGCGCTCCTCGGCGAATCAGTGGCCGGTGCCGAACTCGCTGCGCTCAGACATCGGCACCTCTTCGCCCCTGATTCCCCTGCGGTGCTCGGCTCGCTTCAAGGCGGACCCAAGTCAAACCCCACAGCTGCACCCAGTAGATCCACGCCATGCGTGGATGCTTTTGCTTTGCTTCTCGAGTCCGCTTTGAAGCGAGCCGAGCACCGCAGGGCCGGCGAGGGCGAAGAGGCGCGGGTGTCTGAGCGAAGCGAGTTCCCGCGCCGTCCCTCGACGGACCGAGGAGCGCAGGGTACCGGCGTGCGCAGCACGACGGCTCGCGGACCGGCGGCGCGTTTCTTTTGGTTGCTTTTCTTTTCGCGCGAAAAGAAAAGTGACACCCATGAACAATGATCAACCTTCAGCAATCAACAGAAGAAGGAAGAACAAACCTACCCCACCGGCAACAGGATCGACACACACAGCCCGCCATCGGTGCGGTTCTGCAGCGACACCCTGCCACCGTGCGCCTCGACGATCTCGCGGGTGAGTGCCAGCCCCAGGCCGGTGCCATTGCGCTTGGTCGAATAGAACGGCATCAGCGCATTCTGCAGCACCTGCTCGTTCATGCCCTTGCCCCGATCCAGCACATCCAGCCGCAACCACTGCGGCAGCCGGGTCAGCTGCACCTGCACGTCGTCGTTCGGCGGATCTGCTTCGGCGCAGGCCTCGTGCGCGTTCTTCAGCAGGTTGAGCAGGGCCTGACCGAACTGGGCGATGTCGATCCGGCTGCTCAGCTCCTCGTCGGGTTCACGCTCCATGGTGAACGGAATCTGCTGGCACAGGCTGGACAGGAACGGCGCCCACTGCACGGTCTGCAGTTGCGGCTGCGGCAGCTTGGCGAAACGCGCGTAGCCGCGGATGAAGCCTTCCAGGTGGCGTGCGCGGTCTTCGATGGTGGTGAAGATCTCCGGCAGCCGGTCAAAGCGCTCGCGCTTGACCAGTTCGCCACCGGAGTGCGCCAGCGATGCGATCGGCGCCAGCGAGTTGTTGAGTTCGTGGCTGATCACCCGGATCACCTTCTTCCAGGTCTGTACTTCCTGCCGGCGCAGTTCGGCAGTGAGCTGGCGCACCAGCAGCAGGTCATGCGGACGGCCGTTGAGCTGGAACGCGCGCCGCGACAGGTGATAGACCTGTTCGTCATCCTCGTCGCCCTCCACGCCGTCTTCGTTTTCAGTTTTCACCGCGAACAGGCTGTCGCCGCCGCGGCCGATGGCATCGCGCAGCTCCACCGGCAGCTGTTCGAGCACGTCTTCCATGCGCTGGCCTTCCAGCTTCCAGCCGCCATGCAGCAGCTTGCGCGCCGCCAGATTGGAGAACACCACGCGGGAAATACCATCGCCACCGGCCGCAATCAGCAGCATCGCCACCGGTGTGTTCTGCACCATGGTGTCCAGCAGCAGTTCGCGCTGCACCAGGCCCTGGCGTTGTGCGCGCAGCACTTCGCCCAGTTCGCGGTGTGCCTGCACCAGGTCACCCAGTTCGTCATTGCCGGGCCAGTAGATGCCGAAGTTGTACTCACCGTCGCGGTAGCTGCTGGTGGTGCCGGACAGCGCCCGCATCAACGAGCGCACCGGTGCGGTGGCGCGGCGCAGCGTCCACCACATCAATGACAGCAGGATGATCGTGGAGACCGTGGTCACCACCCAGCCATGGTCCATCCAGTACGCCAGCAGCCACGGCAGCGCGGCAGCCAGCGCCAGCACCGGCAGCAGGCGCAGGAACAGGCGGAAGGTGAAGGAACGTCGTTTCATTCGCGGGGGATGCCGTGGCGGTCCATGCGCCGGTACAGCGCCTGCCGGCTCAGTCCAAGTTCGTTGGCCGCCTGGGCGATGACCCCGTGGTTGCGCGCCAGCACTTCTTCGATGCGTGCGCGGTCGGGATCATTGCCGGCGCTTGGCGTCGGGCGCGGTGCAGCAGGCGCACGCGGCAGGTTGAGATCGGCCACCTCGATGCGGTTGCCGGTGGCCAGCAGTTCGGCACGCTGGATCACGTTGCGCAGCTCACGCACGTTGCCCGGCCACAGGTGCCGCTGCAGTGCAGTGGCGGCCGTGCTGGACAGCGGCTTGCCGATGCTGAGGAAATGCTCGGCCAACGGCACGATGTCGCCGGGCCGGTCGGCCAGCGGCGGCAGCGCCAGTTCCACCGTGTTGAGCCGGTAGTAGAGGTCTTCGCGGAACGTACCCTCGCGGATCATTGCCGGCAGGTCGGCATTGGTCGCACTGACCACGCGCACCTTGACCTGGCGTTCGCGGTTGGAGCCCAGGCGCTCGAAGCGTCCTGTCTCCAGCACGCGCAGCAGCTTCATCTGCCCGCCCAGCGACAGGTTGCCGATTTCATCCAGGAACAGCGTGCCGCCGTCGGCCGCCTCGAACTTGCCTTCGCGCGCCTTGTTGGCGCCGGTATAAGCGCCGGCCTCGGCACCGAACAGTTCGGCCTCGATCAGTTCGGAGGGCAGCGCACCGCAGTTCACCGCCACGAACGGGCCCTTGGCCACCAGCGAGTTGGCCTGGATGATCTGCGCGATCTTCTCCTTGCCCGCGCCATTGGGGCCGGTGATCAGCACCGGCAGCTCCGAGCGCGCGACCTGGCAGGCCAGGGCGATCACCCGCTCGCTGGCGGGGTCGGCGAACACCGCGCCACACAACGCGTACTTGTCTTCCAGCGCATGGCGCTGGCGCTGTTCGCGCTGGCGTCGCTGGTCCAGTTCGCGCCGCGCTTCGGACAATTCCAGCAGGTTGTTGACCGTGGTCAGCAGCTTGCGGTCATCCCAGGGTTTGGCCAGGTAGTCGGCGGCACCGGCCTTGACCAGGTCCACCGCGCTGCTCAGGTGGGTCCAGGCCGTCAGCAGGATCACCGGCAGATCGGGGTGGCGTTCGCGGATCTGCGCGAACAGCGCCTCGCCTTCCTCGCCGGAGGTGGTGTCCTCGCTGAAGTTCATGTCCTGGATCACCAGGTCGACCGCCTGCGACTCCAGCAGTGCCAGCCCTTCGGCCGGGCTCTGCGCCAGCAGGGTGTCGATGTCGTGCAGGGAGAACAGCACGTCCAGCGCGGTTCCCACGCTGGCGTTGTCGTCGATGATCAGGATCGCAGGCATTCGGCGGCTTCTGGGAGGGCAGGGAAGCGCCGGAAAGCGTCGGCGCCGCGCACGGAAAAGGGTGGATGACGCCGGAGCTTTCGGCGCCACCCACCAAGCATAGCCAAACCGATGGCGGCGCAGGAGCCGCCGGGCCTCAGCGCCGCGGCGGAGGCGGAGGCGCGGGAGCCGGCGGCGGTGGTGGCGGCGCCAGTGCGGGGCGCCACTGGGCCACGTTCACCGGCACGGTGAGCATCCGCCCATCGCGCCGCAGCAGCAGGTGGACGGTGGCCGTCGATGCCGCCTGCACGGCGTCGGCGAGCTGCTCGATCTGCCGCACCGGCGAATCGTCCACGCGCAGGATGCGGTCGCCGCTGCGCACACCGAAGCGGGCTTCCGGGCTGGCCACATCCACCCGCACCACGCCCTCGGTCGAGCGCAGCGCCAGCCGCGCATCGTCCTGGCGCCACTCCAGCGTCTGTGCGCTGCTGCTGCCGGCGAGTACCGGCAGCGGCAGGGCCAACAACACCAGCAGCAGGCCGGCGCGCATCTCACGCCCCCCGCGTGGCGACGGCCGGCGGCACGGCAGCGGCGCGGCGGGCCGGGCCGAACACCGCGATCTGGCCCAGCATCCACAGCAGTACCGCGCCCAGCGGCAGGTACAGCAGCGGCATGCGCGGCAGCTCGTACATGTTCATCAGCGCCAGGTTGATGGCGTAGGCCGCCAGCATGCCCAGCACGATGCCCAACGTAGCCAGCAGGAAGTTCTCGGTCTGGAAGTAGCGCAGGATCTGCCCACGGGTGGCGCCCAACGCGCGACGGATGCCGATCTGCTTGCTGCGCTGCTGCACCCAGAAGCTGGCCAGGCCGACGATGCCCAGTGCGGTGACCACCAGCAGCGCGATGCACACGGTGACCAGCAGGCCGACCATGGAGCGGTCGTTCTTGAAGTAGTCGGCGCGCTGTTCCTGGTAGGTCAGCTTCTCGCGCACCAGACGGTTGGGGTCGTTATGCTCCAACGCGGCCAGCGCGCCCTTCAACACTTCATCGCGGCGTTCCGGTGAGGTCCGCAGCATGTACGGCCCGCGGGTGAAGTCGGTACGCACCGGCAGGATCATCGACAAGGTGCTGTTGTCGTTGTAATCGGTCGGAGTGGCCAGGTGGGCGACCACGCCGACCACATGCAGCGCCTGGTTGCCCATGTAGAACGTCTTGCCCAGCGCGCTCTGGTCCGGATACATCTTTGCAGCGACCTGCTGGTTGATGATTACCGGCGCGGCGCGGTCAGGCTTCGGGTTCTTCTGCGCTACCTCCAGGTCGATGTACTCGCTGGGCAGGAAGTCTCGCCCGGCGACCAGTTGCAGGCCCAGCGTGGACAGAGCGTTCTCACCAACCATGTACTGCGACACGAAGGCCGTCGGGCGTTCCTGCTCCCGTTCGCGCGAGATGCTGGTGTTGCTTGAGTTGCGGCGGAACGGCAGCTGATTGACCTTGGCCACGCTGGTCACGCCGGGGATCGCGCGCAGCGACGCCAGGTCTTCGTTGGTGCGGGCCATGGCGTTGGTCTGCTTGCCGATGCCGTTGACCCGGACCATCACCAGTTCGTTCTCGGCCAGCCCGCTGGGCTGGCTGATCTTTTCCACGCGCTGGGTGACCAGGAACAGGGCATTGCAGACGATGGCGCAGGTCAGGGCGATTTCCAGCACGATCAATGCGGCTGCGGTCTTGTGCCGGCGCAGGGTGCTGAGGATGGGGCGGATGTCCATGGGAAGTCCTCGTTCTCGTGCTTACTGCGACTTGAGCTGGATGGCCGGGGTGACCTGCATCGCGCGCCAGGCGGGCAGGAAGCCGGCAGCGATGCTGGCCAGCAGGGTCAGGCCGAGCGAGAGCAGCAGCATGCTGCCGTCCAGGTGGGCAAGCTTGGCGTAGTCCACCGGCTGCTGGCGTACCGCGTACAGGCCCAGCAGCGCCAGGCCGATGCCGAGCACGCCACCGATCACGCCCACCGCGCCCGCTTCGACCAGGCACTGCAGGAAGATCTGCCCGCGGCTGGCACCCAGTGCGCGACGCACACCGATTTCACCGCTGCGGCGCAGGAACTTGGCCAGCAGCAGGCCGACGGTGTTGACCAGACAGACACCGAGGAAACCCAGCGCCAGCCACATCTGCAGGCGCACGTCGCTGGGCACTGCGTTGTTGAAGGTCAGCCACTCCATCACGCTGCGCAGGCGCACGTTGGCAGGGCGTTCGAAACGGCCGGCAGCACGCTGCTGGTCCGAATAGTTGACCAGGTAGCGGCGATAGTCTTCGACCTTGGACGGGTCAAGCTCCACCCAGTACTGGATCCAGGTGCACGGTGCGTTGATCGAATTGCTGTCGTCGTCGGGCGCGCCGTCGCGGAAGCAGTTCATGTTGCCGTTGCTGCCAAGCTTGAGGTCCATCGCGGTGGACAGCGGCATCATCAGGTCCTCTTCGCGGCCGTAGTTGCCGACGGTCAGGTCGAAGAAGTGCGGTTCCGGATTCCAGGTGTCCATCACGCCGATCACCCGCAGCGAATGGCCATCGGCACGGATCTCACGGCCGACACTGTCGGCACCCTGGAACAGCTTGTCGTTGATCACCTTGGACAGCACCACCACGCGTGCGCGACCGTCATCGTCGCTGGCTGTCCAGGCACGGCCATACAGCATCGGCACGTTGAACATCGGGAAGAAGTCGGCCGAGGTCCAGCGCGTGTCGATGTTGAACGGTTTCAACGTGCTGCCTTCCGGCTCGACGGTCACATCGCCGGCACTCATCATCGCCTGGCGTTCGCCACGTTTTTCGCGCAGCAGCGTCTCGGCATCGAAACGGGTCATCTGGGTTTCCGGCTCTTCGCCGGTCAGGTAACCCGAGCGCGGGCGCGGATCGACCTGCACGTAGAACAGGCGGTCGCTCTTGTCAGGGATCGGGTCGCCGGACAGCACATGGAACACGGTCAGGGTGGTCATCGAAGCACCGATGCCCAGCGCGATGGCCACCACCATCAGCGCGGTCAGTACCTTGTTGCGGCGGAAGCTGCGCACCGCCAGTCGGGCGTAGTAGGCGAACATGGTCGTGCCCTCACTCGTTGACGGCGACGATGCGACGTGGGGTGGCCAGCACCGGCTCGCGTACCAGGTCGGTGACCTGGCCGTCGACGATGTGTACGTTGCGCTGCGCGCGCGCGGCGAGTTCCGGATCGTGGGTGACCATCACGATGGTGGTGCCGGCGGCGTTGATCTCCTCCAGCAGTTCCATCACCCCGCGCGCCATCTGCGTGTCCAGGTTGCCGGTCGGTTCGTCGGCCAGCAGCAGGCGCGGGCTGCCGGCCAGGGCACGGGCGATCGCCGCGCGCTGCTGCTGGCCGCCGGAGAGTTCGTTCGGGTAGTGCTTCATGCGCGAGCCCAGGCCGACCTGGCTCAGTGCCTTCTCGATGCGCTCGCGGCGCTCGCCGGCGCTCATCTTGCGGTAGCGCAGCGGCACGTCCACGTTGTCGAACAGGTTGAGGTCCGGAATCAGGTTGAAGCCCTGGAAGATGAAGCCGATCTTCTGGTTGCGCAGGCGGCTGCGCGCATCGTCGCCGAGCTTGCTGACGTCCTGGCCATCGAGCATGTAGGTGCCACTGGTGAAGGTTTCCAGCAGGCCGGCGATGTTGAGGAAGGTGGTCTTGCCGGAGCCGGACGGGCCGGTGACGGCGACGAACTCGCCTTCCTTGACCTGCAGTTCCAGTGAACGCAGCGCGTGGGTTTCCACCTGTTCGGTACGGAAGACCTTGGCGACCGAACGCATTTCGAGCATGTACATGGGGTGTCCTCTCTCCAGGATGTATGAGTTGTCAGTTGACGGAGACGCGTTCGGCGTCCTTGAACAGGTCGCTGCCCGAGACCACGATGCGGTCCCCCGGCTGCACACCCGACTTGATTTCCACTTCGCCCAGGCTGCTG
The DNA here is from genome assembly GCF_042787595.1 of Stenotrophomonas sp. YIM B13575. Taxonomy (NCBI): domain Bacteria; kingdom Pseudomonadati; phylum Pseudomonadota; class Gammaproteobacteria; order Lysobacterales; family Lysobacteraceae; genus Stenotrophomonas; species Stenotrophomonas sp. YIM B13575. Next base: position 18,462 of record NZ_JBHZOP010000027.1, read on the forward strand.
ACGCCCAGTTCGACCGGACGGCGCACCGCGGTGCGGCCATCCATCACGTACGCCACGCCGTTGCCCTGTTCCACGAACGGGCCACGCTCGACCTTCATGACGTTCCTACGGGTATCCAGCAGCACCCGCACCGACATCCGCTGGCTCTGGCGCAGGCCTTCCGGCTGGGCCGCGGCAAAGCGGACCCGGGCGTTGACCTCGCCATTGACCACTTCCGGCGACACTGCGCTGATCTCGCCCGGGAATGGCTGGCCGTTGCCGCCGGTCAGCTGCGCCGGCATGCCGATCGCCAGATCGCGCGCGAAGCTTTCCGGCACCTTGATCTCGACCTCGAACTTGGACAGGTCGACCACGCCCAGCACCGGCGCGTTGGCGGCCAGGTTGGTGGACTGAACAGCCTGCACCTGGCCGACCTGGCCATCGAACGGTGCGCGCAGGGTCAGTGCGTCGACCTGGCGCCGCACTTCGGCCACCACGGCCTTCTGGCGGTCGGCCAGCAAGCGCTTGTTGCGTGCGTCCAGATCCGCGCCCTGGCTCTGCAGCCGCGCATCGGTGGTGGCATTGGCCAAGCTGATGTCGGCCTTCTTCAGGGTGTCCTGGGCCTTGGCCAGATCGATCTGCGGCACCGCACCGCCATCGAAGCCGCGCTGGTAGCGCTGCAGGTCGCGGTCGGCGGCCTGCCGCTCGATGCTGGCCTGGTCGGTTTCCTTGCGTGACTTGGCCCGGGCCAGGGTGGCATCGAGGTTGGCGCGGCTGGCCTCGGCTTCCAGACCCGCCAGGGTGGCCTCTTCCTGAGCGAGCTTGCTGCGCAGCTCGGGGCTGTCGATGATCGCCAGCTCCTGGCCCTTCTTGACCACGTCGCCGGCCACTACCTTCAGGTCCACCGTGCCGGCGGAGATCGCATACAACACCGGGCTGTTGGCGGCGATCACGCGGCCGTCGGCGGCGATGTCACGCACCAGGTCGCCGCGCTGCACTTCGGCCACGCGCACCCGGCTGCTGTCGAACGAGCGGCTGGCGTTGGACCAGGCATGCACGGCCCAGCCGATGCCGGCGAGCAGGGCGATGCCGGCCAGGGCCGGCCAGCGGTAGCGGTGCCATGCGGCCTTGGGAGCACTGGCCGAAGCGGAGGAAACGATCTGGTCCTGGGCGGAGGTGTCGCGGATCATCGGGTTCGTGCCTGTCGGTGGTGCCAGAGTGGTGCCCTACACAAAGCACACAGCGTGCCAACTTTATTTCCTTTTCCATCAATGATTTGCGGATCTGCCACTACTGTCCGGGTGTCCGCGGACACCTTTCCGGACACTTTCATTAAGCGGACAGGAGGGGGGGCTGGCGGACACGCAGGCTAGAATGCGCCGACCGTCTTCAAGGAAATGCGTGACATGTGTGGAATCGTAGGTGCGATCGCCGGGCGCGACGTGGTGCCGCTGCTGATCGAAGGACTGAAGCGACTGGAATACCGCGGTTACGATTCCTCCGGCATTGCGGTGATCGATCAGGCCGAACGGCCCGACGTGCGCCGCGTGCGCCGTACCGGTCGTGTCTCGGAGATGGCCACTGCGGCCGAGGCTGAGGGCTTCAATGCCAGCCTGGGCATCGGCCACACCCGCTGGGCTACCCACGGTGGCGTCACCGAGGCGAACGCGCATCCGCACATCAGCCATGGCGTGGCGCTGGTGCACAACGGCATCATCGAGAACCATGAAGAGCAGCGCGAGAAGCTGCGCGCGCTGGGCTATACCTTCGAGTCGCAGACCGACACCGAAGTGATCGCCCACCTGATCCACCACCATCTGAAGAAGGGCGATGACCTGCTGGTCGCGCTGCAGCACACGGTGAAGGAGCTGACCGGTGCCTATGCACTGGCCGTGGTCAGCCGTGCCGAGCCGGAACGTTTCGTCTGCGCCCGCATGGGCTGCCCGCTGCTGGTCGGTCTGGGCGAGGGCGAGAACTTCGTGGCTTCGGATGTGTCGGCCGTGCTGTCGGCCACGCGCAAGGTGATCTTCCTGGAAGAGGGCGACACCGCCGAGATCCGCCGTGATGGTGTGCGCATCTTCGACGGCAACGATCAGCCGATCGAGCGCGAGGTACATCTCTCCGATGTCTCGCTGGCCTCGCTGGAGCTGGGCCCGTACCGCCACTTCATGCAGAAGGAAATCCACGAGCAGCCGCGTGCACTGGGCGATACCATCGAAGCGGCGATCGACGCCGGTGGCTTCCCGGCCGAGCTGTTTGGCAAGAATGCCGAAGCGGTGCTGTCGGGCATCGAGGGCGTGCAGATCCTGGCCTGCGGTACCAGTTACTACTCGGGCCTGACCGCGCGCTACTGGATCGAGGCCATCGCCGGGCTGCCGTGCAGCGTGGAGATCGCCAGCGAGTACCGTTATCGCGCCGCGTATGCCAATCCCAAGCACCTGATCGTGACCATCTCCCAGTCCGGCGAAACGCTGGATACGATGGAGGCGCTGAAGTACGCCAAGTCGCTGGGCCACAAGCACACGCTGTCGATCTGCAACGTGCCGGAAAGTGCGATTCCGCGCGCCAGCGAACTGGTCTGCTACACCCGCGCCGGCGCCGAGATCGGCGTGGCCTCGACCAAGGCTTTCACCACCCAGCTGGCCGCGCTGTTCCAGCTGACCGTGGTGCTGGGCAAGCTGCATGGTCGCGTCGATGCGGCGCAGGAAGCAGACTACCTGGAGCAGCTGCGTTTCCTGCCGGGCAGTGTGCAGCATGCGTTGAACATGGAGCCGCAGATCGCCGCGTGGGCCGAGCGCTTCGCGCGCAAGAGCAGTGCGCTGTTCCTGGGCCGTGGCCTGCATTATCCGATCGCCCTGGAAGGCGCGCTGAAACTGAAGGAGATCTCGTACATCCACGCCGAGGCCTATCCGGCCGGCGAGCTCAAGCACGGGCCGCTGGCGCTGGTGGACGAGGACATGCCGGTGGTGGTGATCGCGCCCAACGACAGCCTGCTGGAGAAGGTCAAATCCAACATGCAGGAAGTGCGTGCGCGCGGCGGTGAGCTGTTCGTGTTCGCCGACCAGGACAGCAACTTCAACGAGTCCGAAGGCGTGCACGTGATCCGCACCCCGCGCCATGCCGGCGTGCTCAGCCCGGTGGTGCACACCATCCCGGTGCAGCTGCTGGCGTACCACACCGCGCTGGCGCGCGGCACCGACGTGGACAAGCCGCGCAACCTGGCCAAGAGCGTGACGGTGGAGTAAGGGGTTGCCGGAAACGGGCTAAAAGGTGAAGGACGAGGGCGTTTCTGCTCTCGTCCTTTCGCTATCCGGGTGTTGTGGAGGCTGCGCTCAGGACGGCCTCAGGCGCGGCATGTAGCTCAGTTGAAGCTGTGGGATGGCGTGGACCCAACTATCTACGCATCTCGAAGACTCGCGATTTTGTCATTTTTGCGTGGCATTCGATGATGTTGATGCGATCAAAGATGTCTTCCGAATCATACGGTTCGAGATTGATCTCCCCGCATTTGTCTGTTTTAGACTTTATCCAGCTCCGCTGGGAGTCACGTTCAGCCGCCTGCAGGTAATTCGGCAAATTCTCCCAAATCAAGTTGAGGTTGGCGTCCTGAGTTCTATATTGCCTAAGTGCATCCTCCAGCATCAGGTGCCGGCCATTGACGGCAAGTGTCGTGATGACATGTAACGACCACGGCCCGTCGTAGTTCGAAACCTCTGCTTTGATTGAGTCGCCATCAATCTCATGTGCTCTGAACCCGACGTTCTCGAAATGGACGCTCCTGTCGCCAAATTTTCCCTTGGCATTATCCAGGACGCGCATTTTTTGGTGCTGATTTATCTTCATTACGTCCGCGACCGCGGCCGGGATTTCAATCCTGAGTGTTGCATTGCAATTCAGGACGCTTCGGCCGGATCCGTCGCTCATCTTCTGGACAGAGATTGTTTCAATTTTCTCCAGTGCGATAGGGATTGAGCTCTGCTTGTCCGAATAGGCAGCGAAGGGCTTGTTGTCGAGCTTTGCAGGGGGGTATATGTAATCGCTGTAGGTGTAGCCGCTGGCTCTGTGTCGAATGTCTTTGATCGCGGCCATGACAACATCATCGCGATTGCATTTGAATTCTTTGGAGAGGTCACCTGTCCCTGCACATCCAGACGAGAGGATTGAGCCTGCGATGCTGATCGATAGGAATAGTTCACGGGTCTTCATGGTCTAAGTGTTGGTCTCCTTCGCATTAGTACATTCGAATTTGCTGGCCATTCGCATCTGTTCCAGTGGACAGTGCTGATCCCAAGGTGGTGCATCGTGCTGGAGTGTTTGTGCGGTTGGCCACTTGATGCATTCTTTTCGAATGGCGTGTGCTGCACCTTGCCTCTCGTGGCGTGCTTTCTCCACATGCGGAGCAATCGGGACACGGCGTTGAGCGATGCTTCGGTGTTCAGGGAGCTGGCCTACCGCCCGGCTGAGTCAGTGACGTTGCGAGCGGCGACCAGTGGTCTTGCGTGCTGAAAGCGACAGAATGCGCAGCTCGTCGGGGCCATCCTCAGCACAAGCGGGCAGCGAGAGGGTGCCGGCGAAGCAATGGCTACGCCCCTGCATGACGCCAGCCTCCCAGATGACGTACCCGGTCATAGACAAATGAACTCTCGGGATACGCGGTCTTACTTGATGCTCTTCGCTCCGCGCCTTGAGCTACGGACGTCGGTGCTTAGTTGCCAAGGCCATCGCCTTAAGCCAAGTCTGGCCCTCGTCCCTGCGGGGGCGGTCGGGTTGAACTCGCTTGGCCGTGCCTGCGCCTGAAAGTGGTCCTGGCAAGGCCCCTCACCGACGTACAGACACGCAGTCTCGGACCGTCGAAGAGAAAAGATCATGTCGAGACCCTGGCCTATCGCGGAGCTTTTTGGATAGCTGAGGAAGATCGCGGACGGCGTGCGCGGCTGAGCTAGAGGGCAGGGCAGTGCTCCAGCTATTCGGCTCGCAAAGTGTAGCTCCAACCCTTCCCCTCGAACTTTGCACTGTTGGATTCGGGGCGGCCGAAGAGTACTACTCGAGTGCGGAATCGCTCGGTTTTGGGCGGCATTGAAGGCTGATCCACAAGTGCCATGGGGATGGATTGTGTCCCGATCTTTGCCACATGGCTGAATTCAAGCTGCACTCTGTCGCCCGAGCAGACGGCGGCGACTTGGTAGCCAACAGTTTCGGCATCCGTCGTGCGCTCGGTGCCAACAGCCTTGCCCTGCGCATCCAGTCCGACGACGGCGCGTCGGGTGAAGGGAGCTAGGTCGGTTTCATTGAACGAAGCATCGCCTTGACTGATGTCTAGAACAATTTCCCTTGCAGCGATGCCGTGCTGCGCAACATCGATGGTCACAGTGGACAAGGTGCAGGGGACTGCTTGAGCAGTCGCGCTGCCCAACAAGAGGGTGCCGGTTAGCACGTAGGACGTTCGATGAAATTTCATGTCGCTCCCAATCAAAATCAGGATTCTATGCTGATTGAAGATGGGTGGGCTTGATCTTGAAGGACGGAGCCCCTTCCTTAAGCAATGCCCAGCGCATCAGACGATGTCCTGCGCCCGTTAGTGGGACGCTCGGGGCTCCACCTGACTTGAATCCGATTCTTGCGTTGCTGCAAGCGAAGGGGCCCCATGTTGCCTCTTTCGTTTGCATCGGTAGCGGTGGCAAGTGGGACAGCCGCCGGGTGTTCTGTCCGCCTTCGGCAGGGCGCACTCAATCTTTAACGCGTGGCACCGCCAGCATTCAGCGGCGGTTTCACCCACGGTGCCATTCTCTGGATCGTTGGCCGGTTCCCACGACAATCTGTCCCATCGATGCCGCTAGTGACCGATGGACGCAGTCGTAGAATCAAGTTGACCGAGATCCGGGTTGAGCCGTTGAATCCGCCTCGTTCGCGTTGCAGCACCTAGCCCGCCTGCTGGCGAAATGCCAGATCCGGCAAAGTGCGCCAGACGTGCGCTGAAGGGTCTGTTCCCGGGGAGGGGGCGAATCGGCAGAGCACACTTTTTTGACTTCAGTGACCTGCACCAGGAAACAAGAATGAACGTCCGCGAGCTCCTGCAATCCAAGAAAGAAGCTGTCATCACCATCGACACGGAAGACACGATCGGTGCCGCCGCGCACAAGATGAGCGCGAATAAAATCGCCGCACTGGTAGTGATGAAGGATGATGCCCCGGTCGGCATAATTTCCGAGAAGGACATCGTCCGCAGCCTGGCCGATGATGGTCCGCAGGCCGGCCGACGGGTGATTTCCAGCCTGCCGTCCACCGGTCTGGAAGGCATTGCGCCGGACGCCACGTTGAAGCAGGCCATGTCCCTGATGACCTACTCGCGTCGTCGCCACCTGATGGTCACCGATGGCAACCAGCTGGTCGGCATCCTCAGCCTGGGTGACATCGTGAAGAACCTGCTGGGCGAGCTGGAGCTGGAAAAGGCCGTGCTGCAGGACATCTACATGGCGGCCCACTGAGGCCTGCGCAGTGCGATGAGATGAAGCCGGGCATTGCCCGGCTTCTTCGTTGGTAGCGCCGGGCCATGCCCGGCGAGCGCGTAGCGCAGGAATCAGAAGCTGACCGTCACCGAATCGGCGCTGTAGTTCGCCGGGCCGTGATAGACCACCTCGATGTTGTTGCCATCTGGATCCAGCACGAATGCGCCGTAGTAGCCGGGATGGTAAGGGCGCTCGCCGGGCGCGCCGTTGTCCTTGCCACCCGCCGCCAGCGCAGCGCTGTGGAAGGCATCAACGGTGGCGGTATCGCGCGCCTGGAAGGCCAGGTGGTGGCGGCCGGTCAACTGGCCGGCAGCGGCCTCGCTGTTGGCACTGGAAATGAATAGTTCGTCGGCCCAGAAGTAGTCATCGCCTTCTCCGGCCACCGGGATGCCGATCGTGTCGAACACCGCCTGGTAGAAGCGGCGGCTGGCGGCCAGATCACGTACGACCAGCTGGATGTGGTCGATCAATCGCCCGCGGTGCAGTTCCATCGTTTCCATACGAACCTCGCAAAAAAGGGGGGCGGAGTCGGTAGCGCCGGGCCGTGCCCGGCGAGCGCGCAGCGCGGCCTGCTCAAGGCCGCCGGGCATGGCCC